>CAJXCK010000091.1 GCA_913051785.1 uncultured Gammaproteobacteria bacterium | reverse complement strand
GCGGACTGCAACTCCGTTTACGCCGGTTCGATTCCGACCTCAGCCTCCATTCCAACTACTTCAAGCCAGACCGTAAATCAGGCCATGCGGCTCGTAGATAGATTGTCATTGACCAAAGCGTCATAGTCGCTGCGATATAGAGAAGACCATAGCTAACGCCAAGGATCCAAGACTCTGATTGCGGCGAGATAGCTAACAGCAAAGCAATTGCTATCATTTGAATCGTCGTCTTTACCTTCCCAACATAACTCACAGCAACCGTCATAGATCTGTTCATCTCTGCCATCCACTCACGGAGCGCGCTGATAACGATCTCTCTGCCGACGATAACTAAGCCAGGGATAGTTAGCCAAACCGACGCATGTTGAGCAATCAGTATAACAAGCGCGGACACCACGATCAGCTTATCTGCAACTGGGTCGAGAAAAGCCCCAAAAGGGGTTGATTCATTGAGCTTTCTTGCCAAGTAGCCATCCAACCAGTCTGTGAGTGCCACCAATCCAAAAATAATCGCGGAAGCGAGGTAAGTCCAGGATCCAGGCAGCAGGTAGATGCCCACAAAAACGGGGATCAAAGAAACTCTGCACACTGTGACAATATTCGGAAGGTTCAACGGTAACCTCTTTGATCACAAACGATCTTATCAATTGATTCGATTATACACCTCTCGGGCTAACTTCTTGCTTATCCCTGGAACCTTCAATAACTCTTCCTGACTTGCTCCCTTGATCCCTTTGGCGCTTCCAAAATGTAGGAGCAACTCTTTCCTTTTCTTACTGCCTATCCCCGGAATACCCTCCAGGTCTGAGCGATTCCTCGCTCTAGCTCGCCTTTGTCGATGACCAGTGATAGCAAAACGATGAGCCTCATCCCGAAGCTGTTGCAACAAATGCGAGGCCAGAGAACCGCCTTTTATCGATATTTCTTGACCTCCCACAAAATAACGTTCGTGACCCGCCTTACGCGCCGGGCCCTTGGATATGCCCATAATCTTGACCGAATCAACCCCCAGCTCCTCTAGAACCGCTTGGGCCACCGCCAATTGACCTTTACCCCCATCAATTAGAAGTAAATCAGGATACAACACCTCACCATTTTTAATCCTCTGATAGCGACGAATTAGCGCCTGTCTTAAAGCCCCGTAATCATCTCCAGCTTGTTCCCCACCTATATTAAAACGACGATAATAGGAGTTGGCGGCCTGCCCGGCTTCAAAAACAACACAAGATGCAACAGTTGCCTCTCCACTACTATGACTGATATCAAAACATTCGATTCGCATTGGCAGAGCTTCAAGTCGGAGCGTTTCTTGGAGATCCAGTAACTTGGCCCTTTGATGAGCTCTTTTCTGAAGGTGAGAAGCCAGGTTCAGTTCCGCATTTTCGACCGCCATTGCAAGCCATCGAGCTCGTTCAGACCTAACTTTACTCAGGATCGATAATTTCTTGGAGTATCGTTTTTCAATAGCGGATATCAAAGGGCCTGTCTCTTTACTGCAGTGAGAAACAACAATCTTATCAGGGCAATCTATCTCGTCTTGAGCCAAGAAATATTGACTTAGAAACTCGAGCATAAGTTGATCTGATCCTAAAGACAGCTGATTTTCCAACTGAAAGCTTTTCTGGCCCAACACACGACCAGTTCTGACGAAAAGACCTTGGACCACGGCTTTCCCCTCCTGCTCGGCCAACGCAAAGACGTCAACATCTCCAGAACTCCGATGAACATATTGTTGCTCCTGAACTTTCTGCAGCTGAGACAACCTATCACGCCATTGTGCTGCAAGCTCAAACTCAAGGTTTGCTGAGGCTCTTTCCATGTTTTCTTGAAAGGCTTTAAGAACTTTTGAACTCTTACCATTCAAGAACAAAATTGCTAACTGTACAGCCTCGTCATATTGCTCAGGCCCCATTTCCTTGGAACATGGTCCAAGACACCTCCCGATTTGATGCTGTAAACACGGTCTGCTCCTGTTGTTAAAGAAGCTGTCTTTGCAGTCCCGCAACTGAAACAATTTTTGAAGAGAATGAATACTCTCTCGCACAGACGAGGCCGACGGGTAAGGTCCGAAATACTTGCCCACCTTATTTTTCTTACCTCGGTGAAACAAAAGCTGGGGGAATTTTTTGTGATCCGAGATGTAGATGTAAGGATAAGACTTGTCGTCTCTCAGAATAATATTATAGGGGGGTCGCGACTTCTTGATCAGGCTCTGCTCGAGCAGTAGTGCCTCGGTCTCACTCTTAGTCACATTGACCTCAATACGAGATATTTTTGCGACCAGCGCCATGGTCTTTGCCTGGAGGCCGCTAGCTCTAAAATAGCTCTTCACACGATTTCTTAGATTTTTAGCCTTTCCGACATAGAGGATGGTGTCGGACGAATCAAACATCTGGTAAACGCCAGGCTTCGTTGTAAGCGATGCCAAAAAACCTTCGGCGTCAAACATCACTTACAACTTCCCCCAATACTTCCGGTGATCAGTTGGTCTAAATCTCCACGCATATTCACAAATTTATCTATCCGGTCGAGCAAACTGTTGAACATTCGGCTGTTTAATCTTCCCGTGTTCACATTCAGGCGGCTTGGATGATAACTCCCGAAGATCTTTAGGTTTTCGTTAACGTCAAGACTAACTCCGTGGCCAAACCTAATTCTTTCCCTAGGATGCGTTAGACCTGCGACTACCTTAAACGCGATACCTCCAAGACACAGTATCGCCCTATTGCCAGACCCATTATGGCGAAACGCAACTATTTCTTCTTCCAAAAATTTTGAACATCGCTTTTCTTCAACGGTGATTGGTTTGTTCGCTGGGGGCAGACATTTCACAGCATTCGTTATCATAACTTTGTGGAGTTTTGCTTCATCGGCTTTGGGGCTCGTAGCCCATCCAATCTTAAATAAAGAGGCGAAGAGGAACTCTCCAGAGGAATCACCGACAAAGGCCTGGCCGGTTCGGCTGGCCCCATGTAAGCCTGGAGCCAATCCAACTATGAGTATTTTTGATTTTTCGTCGCCCCAAATCGGAACAGGTGCAGCGAAATAGCTTGGATGGATAAGCTTGATTGCTTTATGGTGTTCCACCAAGCGTTTACAAAGACGGCAGTTAGCTAAACGAGTCCTGTAATCACCTTGATCCACCGCCTAAAGTTACACCTCTATCCCGTAAAAGCCTGAATGCCCGTTTGCGCACGCCCAAGGATAAGTGCGTGAATATCATGAGTTCCCTCGTATGTGTTGACCGTTTCCAGATTCATCAAGTGTCTCATAACATGATATTCATCTGAGATGCCATTACCACCATGCATATCACGTGCGACTCTTGCGATATCCAAGGCCTTGCCGCAATTATTTCTCTTCATCAATGATATATTTTCTATCGGCAATGTTCCCTCATCGAACATTCTACCCATACGGAGGCACCCCTGCAGGCCGAGCGTTATTTCTGTTTGCATATCAGCCAATTTTTTCTGAACTAACTGATTCGCCGCTAAAGGCCTACCGAATTGATTTCTATCCAGCGTATAGGTCCTTGCCGCATGCCAACACGCCTCAGCCGCCCCCATGGATCCCCAAGCGATTCCATAACGGGCTCGATTTAAACACCCAAAAGGACCTGCAAGCCCCTTAACGTTTGGAAGCAGATTCTCTTCAGGAACAAACACATCCTCCAAAACAATCTGTCCCGTAACTGATGCTCGTAAACTTAACTTTCCTTCAATTTTCGGAGTCGAAAAGCCCTCAAAATCTCTTTCAACGATAAAACCCCGAATTTCGTTATCGAGCTTTGCCCATACAACGGCGCAGTCCGAGATGGGCGAGTTCGTAATCCACATTTTTGCCCCATTCATCACAAAACCGCCATCGACCCTCTTTGCATTGGTAATCATACTGCTGGGATCTGACCCGTGGTCCGGCTCTGTTAAGCCAAAACAGCCCACCCATTCTCCCGTGGCCAATTTCGGCAAGAACTTTTCCCTTTGAGCTTCGTCACCATAGGCGTGTATCGGATGCATGACTAGAGAGGACTGAACACTCATAGCGGAACGATAACCTGAGTCGACTCGCTCTACCTCTCTCGCCATAATCCCATAGGAAACATAGTTAGAATTGGCGCAGCCGTATTTTTCTGGAAGAGTAGCCCCCAACATCCCTAACGAACCAAACTCGTTCATAATCTCGCGATCAAACACCTCTTCACGGAACGCTGACTGGACCCTGGGCAACAATTTGTCCTGCGCATAATTTCTCGCGCTCTCCAGAATTAGACGCTCTTCTTCAGAAAACTGCTCTCTGATTTGAAATGGGTCTTCCCAGGAAAAAGGTGCTTTATCGTTGCTCATAGTTATCCACTCTTATCTCTGCTCGGAGAGGCTAAAACACCCAGTCATTATCCGCAATGAACGTTTCCTAGTCATTTCCTAAATTCTCCGTTTTTATTCCATTTAACTTACAATTAATGCTCGAATTTAATCAGGATCATTTGAATGTCTGATATTCAGTTGCAAGAGGCGACCTCTGTTGATGAAACGACGATGACGAATCTAATAGACGTCGTTAGAAAATATGTGAACGAGCGACTCATTCCTCTGGAGCCAAAAATAAGCGAAGAAGACAAAATACCCGAAGAGGTGGTTCAAGAAATGCGAGACCTGGGGTTGTTTGGTCTGACGATCCCCCAAGAGTATGGGGGAATTGGTTTGAACACCGAACAAGAATGTCGAGTTGTAATGGAGTTAGGTCGGACCTCACCCGCCTTCAGATCTATCTTCGGGACAAACAATGGTATTGGATCTCAAGGAATCGTCATGGATGGTACAAGTGAACAAAAATCGTACTATCTACCAAAACTAGCGAGTGGAGAGATTATAGGCTCATTCGCTTTGACAGAACCAGAAGCAGGTTCCGATGCTGGCTCACTTCAGACGAAAGCGACCCTAGAAGGGGACGAGTACGTCTTAAGTGGTACTAAACGCTATATAACTAACGCTCCAAATGCCCAGTTATTTACCGTCTTTGCAAGAACAGATCCGAGTACTAATAATTCAAGAGGCGTGAGCGCATTTTTAGTAGACTCAAAGCTTCCTGGTATCTCACTGGGCCAGCCGTACAGAAAAATGGGTCAACAAGGTGCGCATGTATGCGACGTAGTTTTTGATAACTGCAGAGTTCCCGCGGCTCAAATGCTTGGTGGACCAGAAAAAATAAATCAAGGCTTCAAAAGCGCTATGAAAACATTGGATCGAGGTCGAATTCACATTAGCGCGCTATCTGTAGGTTGCGCGAATCGTTTGATCGATCTCTGTCTAAGCTACAGTACGGAGCGCAAACAATTTGGTCAGCAGATCGCTGAATTCCAGCTGCTACAGGGAATGATTGCCGACAGCAAGACTGAATCGTATGCAGCCGAATGCATGGTGCTCGATACTGCAAGAAGGAGAGACGCTGGAGAGAATGTGAACACGCTAGCTTCGTGCTGCAAACTATTTGCTACTGAGATGGTAGGAAAAGTAGCTGACAGAGCCGTACAGATACACGGAGGCGCCGGTTATATCGAGGAATATGCCGTCGCAAGATTCTATCGGGACGTTCGTCTATTTCGACTCTATGAAGGCACCAGTCAGGTTCAGCAGGGAATTATTGCAAAGAACTTGTTAAGAAAATATTCGTAAATATTATAAGATCCTAATCCAACTATCTGTTTTTGTTTATTTTATTCCGGAGTTCTTCTGCAGCACGGGAGGCCGCCTCAGGGAAATCAGACCCGGTGCTTGCATATATGATCTCTCTGGAACTCGAAATAAGCAGCCCACTTTTTTCACTGTCCAAACCGTTATCAAGAACGGCATTTAAATCACCGCCCTGGGCACCAATCCCAGGAACTAACAATGGCATATCTTGAACAATAGCCCTTACAAGCCCGAGATCTTCCGGATAGGTCGCTCCTGTAACTAATCCTATTTGACCATTAACGTTCCTCTCTTTTGCTTTTCGAGCTATTTTCAGGAATACCCTTTCACCTTCCCTCTCCGCATCCTGTATCCAAATGGCTGACGGGTTGCTCGTCCTGCAGAGCAAAATAACCCCTTTATCGGAATACTCTAGGAAGGGATCTACACTATCAAAACCAAGATACGGATTAACGGTCACAGCATCGGCGGCGTATCTCTTGAATGCTTCTTCAGCATACAAGTCCGCGGTACTGCCAATATCGCCACGTTTCGCATCCAGGACAACTGGAATATCTGGATAGGAGAGCTTGATAAATTCGATTAATCGCTCAAGCTCAGACTCCCGACCTTCTGCAGCGAAGTGGGCAAACTGCGGCTTGAAGGCACACACGTGTCCAGCACATGCCTCTACGATCGCTTTTCCGAATTTAAAAAAGCTATCCTTCTCACTCGATATGACCGCAGGTAGTTTGCTGCTAATCGGATCTATGCCAACGCAAACTAAACTTTGAGCTTTTTTCCATCTTGTCGACAGGCGCTGATAGAAACTTGATCGCATTAAACTACCGATTGGCGAATCTCTCTGCCATCACCCGCTCAACAGTTTCGACAATCGCCTGGGTCTGACTATCAATCTCCAAATTGACAAACTCACCTTTTGATATGGAGCCCAACGTCGTCCTCGCGATGGTTTCAGGTATCAAACTAACTGAGAATTTGTGTTGTTGGGGCACTACCCCTGACACAGTAATACTTGCTCCGTCGAGGGCAACATAGCCCTTGTGGAGTATGTACTTCGACCATTCTTCGTCCACTGAAAAAGTTAGCACCCTCTCGTTTCCTGAGTTCACTTGCTCTTCCAGTTTGGCGACTGAGGAGATATGACCGGAAACCATGTGGCCTCCAACCTCGTCTCCAATTCTAAAAGAGCGCTCGACATTTACTTTGGAGCCCCTTTTTAGATACTTCAGGTTAGTCCTATCTATTGTTTCTTTTATAATATCGAACGACGCGTTTTTGGAGGAAGTTGCGACAACCGTCAAACAAGTACCATTAATTGCCACAGACGCCCCAAGAGACAGGCCCTCTGCTAGTTCAGCTAGATTAAGCCGCAATCGACTAATGTCATCTAAATGTTCTATCTCACTAACTTCGATGAGACCCTGAACTATCCCTGTAAACATTCGATCCTCCCAAAAAAAAGCCGGTCTGAAAACCGGCTAATCCTAGTCGTTCCAAACCGACTAAACAATTACCTTCCAGAGGCACTGTCAGCAGCCGCCAATTGTTCTTGGCGCTTACTTTCCCGATCGATATAGGAGATCCACTGGCCACACGTACGCTGGTTGGCCTTATCATCTTCTCTTCTGGCTATATTTCTGCAGGACACGAATGAGGTTCTAGCACCACGAAGTTTATTCTGGTTGAACTGACACATACCCTTAACGACATGAACACTTTGCGGCTTTCTCAAACCGCCCTTATCGAGAGCATTGGTAGCCGTACGAACACATTTTTCATACTGATCATCTTCGAGATAAAGATACGACAAACGCTCAAATATTTTTCCATCTTCTGCTAATTTCGCTGCTTCCTCGAAAACAGGAATCGCCTCATCCACCTCCTGGGCGAGCTGCCAAGCTTGGCCAAGAGCGTTTAAATCTTGCTCGTCTCTCTCCAACGCTTCACGCTTAAAACCCTCAACAAGAACCTTCGCAGCTCTGTATGGCACTTCTTCCTGCATGAGCAGGCCGGCTAGATTCGTATAATCTGTCCTCTTTGAGAACATAACTACATCGTCATCCTCGCCCCTACTTAATTCAGATGTGTATGCCGCCTCTAACGCATAGAGTTGTTTTTTCTCGAATCCCTCTTGACCGTAAACACCTGCCAATCTTATCCAGTGTTCTCTTTTCGGAAACTGATCAACCAGTATCTCCATCACACGAAGAACATTTGTCCAGTCTTCTTTCTCGAAATAGAGGAACGCCAAAAGGCCCCAGTTTTGCTCGGTTATCCTCCCATTTGTCTCTTCAGCTATCTTTATACCCAGCTCCATTTGTTCTATAGCCTTGTCATAATCTTTCATTTGATAGTAGACCATTGCCATGAAAAAGCGTGGCTGTGCAGTAGGGTTAGCGGCTTTCGTAATCCATATCTCCATGTAGTAGAGGGCATCCTCATAGTTCTCTTGGACATAGCTGAGCTGGGAAACGGTATACAAAGTTGTGACTTCAAGTCCCTCTGGAATCTTTTCTCCTTGCGCGACCACAATTTTATATTGCTCAATCGCCCCTGCGTAATCCTCTTCCAGATAATAGAGGTAACCAAGCATATTCCTTAAGTTCGCTAATTCGTTCTCGTTGTAACGTCGGGTCCTTCCAAGTGCATCGGTAATTACTTTTTTTACTTCCGTGTAGTTGCGCTGACCTTCGGGCTTCTCTTGCTCCAAATTGATCAGTTCCTGGCCCTGCCCAAGCTTTTTGAAGACCTGCTCACTTATCGCTGGAACTCTGCGAGTTTTCTTCTTTTTTTCTGCCTGCTGGGCATTCGCTGTATTACTTTCTATAAAAGAACCCGGCAATAAAGATAATAGAAGGACTGAGGAAATGCCGAGAACAAAAGTACGAACAAATTTTTTGTACATTATTTTACCTCTGAGAATCTATCCATCGGCCATTTCAAATGTGATACGCGTCTTAACTCCAGGCACATCTACTGGCTCACCGTTAATCACTTTAGGCTTATATTTGTACTTGAGCGCCGCATTTATCGCCGCACGATTGAATATTCCTGGCGGTTTAGCATCGATCACTACAGGATCCCTAACCGCGCCCGTTTTTGTGACCCAATACTCGACAATCACATACCCCTCAATACCACGCGTCTGAGCTCTGCGAGGGTACTGCGGATTTACCTTAACGATTGGTAAGTACTCACCATCTGTACTATATCCTCCGCCATCTACATTTAAATTTAGATTCGCATCAACTGCAGACATATCGACCCCAGTTGAAACGTCAGCCGACTCAAATTCAGGCTTGGGCATGTCGGGCGGGGGCTCGTCGGGTGGTGGCGGTGGCTTGGGTTTTCTTTGTTTGGTCTGAAGATCTTGATCTTCCTCTAGTCTTACGAAATCAAGCAGCCTACCTTGGGCTCCCTCATCCAATCTTGCCTCGTCCGTGGCGATCACAGCTTGCATGATGTAGAAAAGAATTAGCGTGACAAAAGCACCTAAACCAAGAGCTATGCCATACCTTTGAAGAGTTTCCGACACTAGTCCACCTACTTTTCTGTTGAGATCGCGACTTGGCGCATACCCGCTGCTCTAGCGGCATTTAGAACAGCAAGAACCTTTTCGTGCTGGGACTTCTTATCCGCTTGAACAACCAAGCCACCCTTAGGGTTCTCCGCATGCAGCCGCTCTATGTGCGCTCTCAAGGAAGCAGCATCCACCCTTTTTTTGTCGATCCATATTTCCCCTGTTGGGCCTACTGCAACTAGTATCGCCACGGTTGGTTTTTGAATCGCTGTTAAAGCATCCGGCCTCAATACTTCTATTCCAGCTTGTTTGATAAACGTGGCAGTCACGATGAAGAAGATGAGCATAATGAACACCACATCAAGCATTGGAGTGAGTGAATCGTTTATGTTGACGTCGGACGTTTCGCCCTGACCCATTCCAAAACTTCTTCTTGCCATGAAATCTTCCTATCTAATGATCCAAAAGGAGACTATCTTCGAACCGCCTAGACTCTGTATCTATTTTCCTTGTCAAATAAGTCGTTCCCACCATACCCGACAAAGACGCAATCATTCCGGACATGGTTGGGATGGTGGCAGCAGAGACGCCAGCAGCCATCGATCGGGCATTCCCTCCCTGAACAGCCATTGCCTGAAACACCTCTATCATACCGGTCACAGTTCCCAGCAGTCCAAACAAGGGACACATCGCAACACACGTTGCGATTATAGGCATTGAGCCTGTAATCTGAGATTTTCCTTGCGAGACCATGCCTGTACGAACTTGGTGAGCTGTCCACGAATTCCGTTCCGGCCTGTTCTCCCAACGCGTTGTCGCATTTAACAAAAAGTATCCATGCTCTTTGTAAAAGTACCAAATTCGTTCAAAGATCAAGGTCCACATCAAGCACGTCAAAAGCGCTATGAATGGGAGGACTGGTCCTCCCATATCCATGTATTTCGCTA
>CAJXCK010000090.1 GCA_913051785.1 uncultured Gammaproteobacteria bacterium | reverse complement strand
TTAAAAATAGACCCACCAACCCTGTCTCGAAGATGATAGATAAATACAGGCTATGAGGATGCAGGAAAGTTCGGCTCTCAAAAGTAATATCATCATTTGAGCCCATGCCATTCCCGAAGAGAGCCTGCCACATGTCAAGATTTGAAATGGTAGCTTGCCAAATCGCCAATCTGTAGCTATCTCCTCTCGGGAAAAAAAAGCTCAGAATTCCATCAAAGGATGCGAATTGACTCCAAATGGCTAAGACAAAGAAAACCACAAAGGCAGAAAAAAAAATAAAAGTCGCAGACAACAACTTCCTTTTGAACAATAAAACGGAGATCGCGACAAAAAGACTTAATAGAGAATTCACAGAGCCACACAAAAAAATGGCGAGAGCAAAAATCACCATTAACAAAGAAAATGGGATTCTGTTTCCCCACGTTTTTCCTCTCAACCACCGATCTAACGAACATAGCATCGCTAAAGCGAAGAGTATTCCCGAAATGACGGAGTTTTCGAGAAAACTAACTCCATTCATCCTCTTTCCCAAATTCCAATTACTTGCCGAAACATCAACGTGCGAGACAATTGCAATTACTGCAGTAAAAAAGCCAATGAGCATAACCGAGCTGGAAAGAAAAGAAGTGTTGAGCTTTTTCGCATGCAGAGTTGCCAGGCCCAACACGAAAGCCAAAACCAGCATCACCCTCACTAAAGCCGAGCCAAAGGACCTCCAATCAGTTTCCTCTGACCAGGTCGTGCTTAACAAAAAATAAGCGAGCACCGATAGAAAAAAAATAAAAATTGAGGCGCCGAAACTGCGAATGAAAATTCCAGGAGAGATCACGGCGATCAAAATCAAAAGGTAGCTAGGATACGATGCAAAACTTTGAGAGGGAGACAGAAATATGCCCAAAACTAGAAGAAACACACAAACTCTTATTGGCTCAAAAAAGTGATGTGAGAAAATCGAATTAAGACTCTCTTTTATATTCATAACCTACCAATTATTAAAGCCACTGAGTCCGAGCAATGGGTGACGCAAGTTTCCCCCTGTTTGATACGCGGAATGCACGGATCGACCACAACTCTCTTTATTACTCTTAATCCAGTACGCTATCATATTCGATATCGGTTAGCTTCGTTTAAAAGACGATAACCATATTCAAAAACTGCGGAACTCTTCTAGAAAATAGACGGCAATCCAAACTGGGTTGATTTAAAAAGGGGGTAACAAAATGAGTTGGTTGCAAGAAAAAGACTTCAACGGCTTCACCGAAAGAAAGTTTGAGATTCCGTCTTACGAGAGAACAGTTCCTGGTGTTTATTGGGAACCGAAGTCGGGAGCTAAGCGCCTTGTCATGTTGGGGCACGGCGGCACAATGCACAAGAGAACGGGTTACATTCTCACGCTCGCCCATCTTTTCCTCCAAAACGGCATCGCCGCACTGGCCATAGATGGACCTGGGCATGGAGAAAGGGATCCAGCGGGGGCATGGAGAGGAGGACAAGAAGAGTTTAAAAAGGCCTGGACGTCAGGCGGCGGGACCAAAACATCGACCGAGGACTGGGGCGAATCACTTAAGTTCATAGAAGGAGATTTTGGGGTCAGACCAGTGGGGTGGTGGGGGGTGTCGATGGGCACCATGATGGGAATCCCATTTATCGCTTCTTGTAAAAAAATCTCTGCGGCTTGCCTTGGTCTCATGGGCAACTGGGGGCCGAACAAGTCAGACCTGATGAAACTTGCACCGGAGATTAGTTGTCCAGTAAGGTTTCTGGCGCAATGGGATGACGAGATCGTTCCCATTGGCGGATGCTTAGAACTATTCGAGAAGCTTGGCACGAAGAAAAAAACGTTGCATGGTAATCCAGGGGCGCATGCTGCTATACCGAACTTTGAATTTACCGATTCCGTAAAATACCTCACAAAACACATCAAGTGATGGAACTCAAGTAAGGAGAGGAAGCGTCCGCAAAGTTTATGTTCCGAGAGAGCGCTGCTAGAAGTCCCGGCGGCAACTCAATATCCGTACCGGGGAGTAGGTGGGGGCACCAAGGCAGAGCGATTTTCGGTTTGAGCAGTTGCGCTCTCATAGCAAGAGAAGTTAAAGAACGTCTCGTTGTTAATGTAGTTTAGGTTTAATAACTTAAGGGCAGCCGGCGGTGTATTGATTTTTAAACTCGCTGTTCCATTCCAGCTATCGCCCACCGCACTCGACAAACGGTCCCTGCTTCGCCAGACCTGGCTTCTCGGAGGCAGCGTTTCAACTAGCACGCTGTCCGCAGCACCGATAAGATTTCCAGATTCGTCGTACAGGGAACCAGTAATATCAGTAATTGATTCATCTCCCGTATTGATAAACCTGATATAAGTCACATCGCTGGAGTCAAACCCAACGACATTGTCTACCTGATTGGTCGTCACACAGTTCGTATTACTGATGAGACCACTCGGGGATGTCAGCCTTGTCATTACACGAAAATTTGAGGTGGATCGGATTTCCATTACCGCAGGGCCGGACCACGGATCTACACCGAACAGCCTTTCTAGTTCATCAGACGGGAGAATTAGACGTCCCTGAGGCGCAACTACTCCCGTATGCAAAGACTGTGATTCAGCGCCCAGTCGACTGCCATCGCCATTGTAGAGTGTGCCTACGAACTCCAAAGGAGTATCAGAGGTATTTATCAAGTGTGTGAAAGATACGTTACTACTCGACGACGTCGTTTGAAGAAATGCCTGCGCCGAAAAATTATTCGAGGTCGAGCTTTCGGGCTCGCCGAACTCGAGAGCTCCACCAACAATCCAGTCGCGAAGCAACTGCTGGCGCTCCAGTGCTATTGGACCGGACTGAGGCATGAGGTCACCAAAAATATCTCTGTTTTCTATTTTTCTGAGAAGGTAAGAATCAGTCGGATTGAACGGCTCAATCAGGAAAAGGTTTCGATTCTGTCTCGATTTCACGTTGACGATTTCACTAAAGGAGCGATCTGCGAGAAGCGTTGGGAAGACGCTGCCCCCGTGGCACCCGCCACCAGCACAAGAAAATTCAAAGACATCACGCTGGACTTGTTCGAAAGTAACTGCCGCGGCTGCGCCTGAATAGAAAGCTAAAAGTATGCCAAAGTAGCGAATCATTTTTCTCACTTCTTGCTTTTTGAGTAATTTTGAACGAAATTTAGGATTAAACGGATTAAATCCGTTTCACCGAAAATCTACTTTCCAATCTGTATTAGTGCTCTAGTAAGCCGAAATCCCAATCTTCCTGTCTAGTTGACAAGCCAGTTCAGGGTTATTTTAATGTATTCTTATATGAAACTCATTCTCATTGCTACCCTGTTCTTTGGCCCTTCTTTTTTCGCTTATTCGGCAGACTTAGGTGAAACCGCCCCCGCCTTCTCTTTAAAGTCAATCTCTGGCCCGGAGCCGGTAGAACTGGAATCTCAAACGGAAAAAATCTTGTATATTGATTTTTGGGCGTCTTGGTGCGGACCATGTAAACTCTCTTTTCCGAGCATGATAAAGCTTAAAGAGCTTTTCAAAGATGATCCATTTGAAATCATCGCGATAAGCGTCGATGCAGATTCTAAGTCTGCAAAGAAATTTCTGGATTCCTACAAAATTAATTTTAAAGTGGCTCTAGACTCAGCTGGAGTAGCCGCAGAAAAATATGCATTGCCGGGGATGCCAAGCTCTTTCCTTCTCGACCAAGACAGAAAGGTTATTGCAAAGCACAAGGGATTTCGGAAAAGCGACTTTACGAAGATAAAAGAAGAAATAGAAGAAGCCCTAAAAAGGACCGGGACTTGAAGCTCTTGATTATCAAGCTGTGCTTTGTTGCCTCGTTTTTTACTTCGGGCTGCTCCTCTGTGGAACCCTGGGAAAGAGGCAATTTAGCGAAACCGGAGATGCAGATTAGCGGAGACGCTGTTGACGACCTCTTGCTAGAGCAAGTCTTTTATAGCAAAGAGGCCGCCAGCGGCGGAATCGGGGCGGCAGGCGGCGGCTGCGGATGTAACTGATGAAGAAAATAAATCCTCTTGTCGCACTTACAGGGGCAGCACTCGCTCTCCCTGCCATTGCGGCTGATCAACCGACCTCGGCGAAATTATCTTTCCTATCATCAACCTATCACGAGAAAGACATTAAAAATTCGACAATCTTGTCGGGTGCGGGGAAAAGGTATGACATTGAAAAAAATCAATTTCGGCTCGTAACGCCCCTCGGAGAAAATTGGAGTGGCGACCTTTATGTTTCCCAAGAAGCAATGTCAGGGGCCTCGCCCTGGGGAACCTTCGATGGCGCAGATGACGAGAGTTCGCTGATAATGAGTGGAGCGACCATCCGAGACAAGCGCACACAGGTGAACCTATCAGGCAGAAAGTATAATGAGGACTCTAGCTATGGATTTACGCTAACTCGATCTAAAGAGGATGACTACAGCGCAAAAGGTTTCGGAGTTTCAGGTGAATGGGATTTAAATAACAAACTATCAACTGTTAGCGCAGGATTTAGTTTCTCTGATGATGAAATCAAACCTGTCGACGCGCTGAAGTTCGGTCGGATCGAGAAAGGGAAAAAACAAACTAGGTCATTCGCCGCTGGCTGGACTCAGATTATCAATCAAAACTCTATTTTGTTCACTGGCATCTCTCATACAGTGAAACAGGGCCTATTATCTGATCCCTATAAATTAAGAGATACGCGGCCGTCTAAGAAAGCAGAATGGACCCTCTCTTTCAAATATCGACAATATTTTGAGAACCGAAATGCGGCGCTCCATGCGGACTACCGCCTTTATAATGACGACTTTGGCGTAACTTCTCACACCGCGGGAATAGCTTGGAAAAAATCAATAGGGGACAAACTCAAAATAGCACCCCGATTTCGTTACTACTCCCAAAGTGAAGCAGATTTCTATGCGTTTGGCGACAATTACAGCCTAGCTAAGACGGAAGCTCAGTCAAGCGATCACCGACTATCTGGCTTCGGTTCAACGACAACAGGTGTCCAAATCAGTTATGAACTCGGAAAATGGAGCATGAAAATGAGTTTCGATAGATATTCGTCAAAAAACTCCCTAGGGCACGCTGAGAGCGAGAAGGAGCATCCTGCTCTTCTTGATTTCACGCTCTGGTCGGCAGGTTTTGATTTAGAAATCTAAAGTTGATTACGAAAAAATACGAGTTCACGGCGATGGGCTCTCCATGCCAAATACATGTCATGGGCGAAAAAAAAACCGAGCTTGATGAATTTGCTGAGGAATGCAGGCAACAGGCCCTCGGCTTCGAGAAGAAATATTCTAGATATAGATCAGATTCGATCCTTACGAAAATCAACCGTTCAGCCGGGAAAAAACCAACAAAAATTGACGCCGAAACCTTCGCACTGCTCAATTACGCGCAGGTTTGTTACGAACAAAGTAAGGGGTTCTTTGACATTACCTCAGGAGTTCTTAGAAACCTCTGGAACGCAGAAACCGTAAAGTTTCCAAGCGAAAGAGACCTTGAAGAACACCTTAATAAAATTGGGTTCTCGAAGCTTCGATTCAATGATAAAGAGGCATTTTTGCCGATCAATGGCATGGAATTAGATTTTGGAGGGATTGTTAAAGAATACGCTGCGGACGCTCTGGCGGCGACGGCTAGAAAACGAAACATTAGCTTCGGCTTAATCAATTTAGGCGGAGATATCGCGATCATTGGACCTAAAGCGGACGGCGCCCCTTGGCAATTTGGTATTGCTCACCCAGTTATAAAGGGACGCACCATCGCAACAATACAGCTCAGCAACGGATCGTTAACCACGTCAGGAGGATATGAAAGGTTCGTCGAAATTGAAGGAGAGAGATATAGCCACCTCTTGAATCCAAAGACTGGAGTCCCATTCAAAAGTATACTCAGTGCGAGCGTTATCGCAGATCAGGCTATCGTGGCAGGATCGATTACGTCCATCGCCTTACTCAACGAGGAAACCGATGGCCTTGATTGGCTCGAGAGCTGCAACTTGCCGTACCTAGCGATAAAAAAAAATCTTGAATGCATTGGAAGCTTGGCGAGAAACGAGTGATCCGTTTCAAGAACCTAGAGCCATTACCGATTAAACCATAGTGACAAAGATGAAGCCGCTCTCCTCAGCTGATAAGATTGGCGGAGGAAGAAGGCGCTAAGTTTATGGTGAGATCAATTTACATATGGGTATTGACCTCTTTATTGATGGCAAATAGTGCCGCTGGAGACAGTTTAACCCAAGCCTCCGCCTACCTTGTAACTAGTCCGAACTCAGTAAATAAGACCTTCGTGCACATCATCAACTCCTCGGAATCGGATCAAAGTTTCAGGGGCAATTTATACCGAGCCGATGGACAAAGGGTGGGAATTGAAAATGCCCAACTGCATAACGGTTTTGTAGGAAAGAATGGAAGACTGGTAATCGAATCCAAAGATCTGGTTTCGCTTTTTGATATCGATCCTTGGTCAGGCCCAGCTATCTTAGAAATTTCCGGGTCCCAGAAATTTGACGTGATGACAAAACTGACCAGTCCAAGCGGACTGGTCAGCAACACCAATTGCGTGCGACAAAGCGAGGTCCATAATCTGGAAGGCTCTGAGAGCGGGATCGAGACCTATTTACGCTTCATCAATATTGGCGAAACACCGCTTGGGAGCATCCGAGGGACAATAAGAGACGCCGCAGGAAGCATCATTGGAACTCAAGATACTGAATTCCTCTCCGGCCTTGATCCTAAACAAGCTGTCTGGCTAAACAAAGACAGACTAATAGAGGCCGTTGGCGAGGCGTGGTCTGAAACTGCTTCCTTAAAAATATCATTACCCATGCCGAATTTAAGACTCTTGAATCTTAACTTCGTGAATGATGAAACCTTTTTTAACTTTAGCTGTTTCGAGTCCGGTGAAAATGGCCGCGTGTATTTGATTACAAACGCATCCAGTAAAAACATAAGCGAAACACATTTTATTAACCTAGGTGACAGCGCCTCAAATGTCTCGGGATCCCTTTTCTCAAGTAGCGGCGAAGCGCTCGGCTCGCCAGGATCGCTATCTGATCAAATAGCGCCCGGTGGGAGGGCTATTTTATCGGCCAACGACTTCGAGGACGCACTTGGCGCAGAGACCTGGGAAGGACCTGCCCTCTTTGAAATCGAGAACGACAAAAACTTTGCGCTAATGACAAAACTGACCAGCCCAAGCGGCCTGATCAGCAACACGAATTGCGTGCGTGAGACAGATGTACACAATATCGAAGGCTCTGACTCTCCGGACATGACTTACATCCGTTTCATAAACCAAGGATCAAGTCCCATAAGAAATATAACGGGCAATCTATACGACCATGCGGGGCGGTCGATAGGGACCCAGAATAAGATTCTTATAGAATCCCTTGGTCCAAAAGAACAAAGATGGATTAACCGATCCAAGCTCGAGCAGCTCTTTGAGTCAGCATGGACAGCGGAGGCAACACTAAAAGTTGATGCGGAAAACGTCCAAGAACTTCGGCTACTGAACTTGAACTTTGTCAACAATGAAACCTTTTTTAATTTTTCTTGCTACGAAAACTCAAGCAGCCCCGGCCCAGTAGACGCTTTGTCATTTTTTACAACCAATGTTTCAAATCAGATCGTCCAGGAAAAATGTGTAAACTGTCATACTAACGAGGGGCCTGCCGGCGGGACCGGACTAAAATTCGAAGCAGGATCGAACGCCGAAACGACGGCACGGAACCTAACGGCACTTGAGACCTTTATTCAGTCTAGCCTGGGAAACTCTGATCGAATCCTTGATAAGGTGAGAGGAGTCGGGCATGGGGGAGGTTCGCAGTTGTCCTCTTCCTCGGAGGATTACAAAAACCTCGTGGCACTTCTGGGACTCATTGGCGAGAATGTAGCTCCGGATAACTCGACCAACGAAGGCAGCTTTTGGGGAGGAGTTGAACTCTCTCTCCCGGAAGAAACGCTGAGGAGAGCCTCAATTATCCTCGCGCGAAGAGTGCCGACAAACGAAGAAATAGCCTCTGTTAAGAATGCCTCAAAATCTGAAATGAGATCGGCAGTGAAAAACCTCATGAATGGAAAAGGATTTCATGACTTCCTAACGAGCGGCGCTAATGATCGTCTTCATACCGACGCTTTTTTAAATGGCCTTTTCCTCGATGCTGTTGATCTAAACAACGGTTGGTTTCTTCCTGTGGGTGCCGAAAAATACTTTGCGCTTGGTGACAAGACGACACTCGACGGGCCACCAGAAGGTAACTGGGTTCAAAGGTGGATGATGAGCATGGCAAAAGTGCCGCTGGAACTGATCGCTTATATTGTCGAAAACGATCGCTCTTATAAGGAAGTTGTCACCGCCGATTACATGATGATGAATCCGATCATTTCGGAAATCCTAAACGGGGGAATTGTATTTGAGGATGAAACTGATCCGCTCGTTTTCAAACCAGGAAAAAACCAAGGCCAAGTGGTCAGGGATGAGCAGCACGAATCCGAATTTGTTCAGAACTATGGAACTCGAATCGATTCTCACGGGGATTTCATCGAATACCCGCACGCCGGAGTATTAAATACTCATTCATTTTTAAACCGCTACCCGACCACTGACACAAATCGTAATAGGGCGCGTTCAAGGTGGACCTTCTACCATTTTCTTGGTGTTGATGTCGAGAAATCCGCAGCAAGGACCACAGATCCAGAAGCATTGGCTGATACAGATAATCCGACTATGAATAATCCTGCCTGTACGGTTTGCCACGAATTGTTGGACCCAGTCGCAGGCGCATTTCAAAACTACGGGAACGACGGCAAATACAGAGATGGACATCTGGGAAGAGATGCCCTGCCTGACTCTTATAAGTTTGCCGATCAAGAGAACACCGATGATTCTAATTCTTATCAAGAGGGAGATACCTGGTTCCGAGATATGCGAACGCCGGGTTTTGATGGCGGACTAGTTAATAATCCTGATCATTCTCTTAGTTGGTTAGGAGAGCGAATCGCAGATGATCCAAGGTTTGCAACGGCCGCCATCAAGTTTTGGTGGCCGGCGATTATGGGTTCAGAGGTTGCCAGGGCACCGGAGATTGCGACCGACGCTAATTTCTCCGATCAGCTCACGCTTTTTGAGGAACAGAATAAGTTTATCTCTGAACTCGGAGAAAGTTTTAGTCAAGGGATCAGAGGCGGAACTCCCTTCAATGCAAAAGATCTATTCACAGAAATGATCTTGAGTCCTTGGTTCACAGCGAAAAAAATCGACCCTGAGAAGATCCAGGCTGCATCGAGCACCGCAGGAAATATTGGCAATCGACGATTGCTGACCCCAGAAGAACTGGAAGCAAAAACTTTTTCACTTCTCGGCTCAAAATGGGGTTCGAACGGAAAGGAGGATCTTTTTCAATACGATCTAGAGTATACGGCGCTGGGCGACCGATACGGGCTTTACTATGGCGGCATAGATTCTAATGGTATTCGAAATCGAGCAAGAGCAATGTCATCTTTAATGATTAATGTCGCGGAAAGACAGGCGCTCGAGATGGCTTGCCCCGCCGTGATAATGGATTTTTCGAGGAGCCCTGGTGACCGGCTTCTATTCGAAAATATTGAACCGATGATCGAACCTGACTCCGAATCAACTCATAGCTATCAGGTGTCCGCTGAATCCTATGAAGCAAGCGAAACGTTTAGCCATTACTTATCAATATTGCCAGGCGAAAAACGAATTGCAATCGGCTTCGCAAACGACTTTTACGATGGAGCAGATGAAGATCGAAATCTTTTCATTGCGCGAATAAAGATCTCAGATGGTGCTGGAAAAATAATTTTGGACGCAGATTTTAGTCAATATAATCAAAATAACTTAATTGATGGAATAGGCCTAAGAGAATTAAATTGTGGTGATTATTCGTTCAGCAACGACTCATTCAAGTTCTGGTCAAATTGCAGCATTGAAATTCCCTTCGAAACGGCTGCGCCTGGCGACTTGCACGTCGCCGTGAGTGCGTGGGGAGAGCAAGCCGGGGAAGACCTTCCACTACTAAACGTCAGCGTGAAGTCTGACGCGGCGGGTGGGGAGAGTGCTGGAGCCAGGAAGATCAAAACAAAAATCGTGGAGCTTTACTCCAAACTTCACGGTGTTGAACTCAGCGAAAGTCATCCAGACATTCAATTAAGCTACGAACTTTTAGTTTCATCTTGGGAAGGCCGAAAGACAATTGAAAACACGCGAACCGAGCCTTGGCCCGAAGAGAGCTGTCGATGGGCCGATTGGGAGCTAAGGCAAGAATTATATAATGACGATGATGACGTCACGGGGATGAAGTACGCCTGGATGTCCATACTCATTATGCTCATGACCGATTTTAACTATCTACACGAGTAAC
>CAJXCK010000089.1 GCA_913051785.1 uncultured Gammaproteobacteria bacterium | reverse complement strand
GCAATGCCTGATGCTCAAAAGGCATTGTCTGATACATCGGAGACAGCGGATGAGGGTCAATGGATAAAACCGCAATTAGCGTTGAATCTGTATGAAGAAAAAGAGTGGCTCATGATCGATCCAACTCTGCGTTCTCTAGAGGCGTTAGTCGCTTTCGATAGTGTCGAAAAAGCTATCTCCGGTGTGAGGGCTGTTGAGCATGTAATTCCCTGGACTGAAGATTTAGGACGGCAAGGTATGCAGCCGCGTTCTTCGAGACTTTGATTATGCGAAGGTAGGAAAGCTATGGACAAATTTGAGGAGCTGAAGTGGGAATTGCAAGGATCAGAGTACTACGACGCTGAGTTAATTCTTTTCGATAAGCGCATAGATAAACGAAAGAACCCTCGAACACAAAAAGTGTTGGATCGCTTGGTCCTTGAGTCGGTCGACTGGGTCAACATCGTAGCTTTGGATCCAAAGAATCGATCTCTGATGGTGCGTCAATTTCGTTTTGGTGTCGGGTACGTGACTCTGGAGACTCCCGGGGGAATGGTAGATCCGGGAGAACAATCTCTTGACTCAGCTAAACGAGAGCTTCTCGAGGAGACTGGCTTTGCGAGTGATGAATGGTCTTATTTGGGTGCAGTCGAACCAAACCCTGCTTTCCATAATCACCTTTGTCACCACTGGTTGGCACAAAATATTTATAAAAAAGGGGCTCAGTTATTAGGTGAAGGAGAAGCTATTCAAATCGAGTTCCTGTCGCAGAAAGAGATCACCGCCGCGGTTCAGGGCGGGGAATTGAAGCACGCGTTGGCTCTCTCCGCGCTCTCTAGGGTTTTCAATCTTTGGGATGAGAAAGTCTGACGAGGCCGGAGGGGTTAAAAGGTTGTTAAAAACGAGAGGTCTATGAATGAGATTATCCGGAAAGGTCGCTGTGATTACGGGTGCTGCAGGAGGCATAGGAAGAGCCGTTGCGCAAAGATTTGTTAGTGAGGGTGCTAAGGTTGTTCTCTCTGATAATGATTTTGAAGGTCTAAGATCGGTCGGTGAAGAGTTTGAGGAAGAAACCTGTTGTTGTATCCCCGGTGATGTCACTCAGAAGCAACACAATGAACAATTGGCGAAAGAGGCGATTGATAAATTTGGGGCGCTGGATATTTTCGTCGCAAATGCCGGTGTTGAGGGGCGTGTCTCAAGTATCCTAGATTCTTCTGAAGAAGAATTTGAACGACTGATGTCTATCAATGTAAAGGGCCCTTGGCTCGGAGTGAAGTCGGTAATACCCGCTATGCTAGAACGCAATGGTGGGAGCATCATAATTACCTCAAGCATTGCAGGTGTAATGGGAGCGCCGAGCTTGGCTCCTTATTCGATGAGCAAACACGCAGTGATAGGATTGATGAAGTCTGCGGCCAAAGAATTTGGCTCGCAGAACATTCGAGTTAACACTGTAAATCCAGGGTTTATTAATACTCGGATGATGAGATCTATCGAGCAGGGTATGAACCCGGAAAAACCCTCAGACGCTAAAGATGCTATGACGCAAAGAGTGCCTATGCAGCGATATGGAGAACCAAGTGACGTTGCGTCGCTAATCCTTTTTCTCGCCAGCGATGAGAGTCGGTTTATTACCGGAGCCAACTATCTCTTGGATGGTGGCAGCAGGGCTTAATCAGGAACCCGGGTTTGTTGTGCATAAAATAGTTCTTGGTTAAATTTGACGGGTCAGTATTGGCATCATTAACGCCAAAGCCCTATCCAATTAAGGAGATGTCTTGAATTCCGAAGCAGTACTTTCTACAGATTTAAATCTTCCAAATAAACGATCTGGCAAAGTCAGGGACCTATATGATGTTGAGCTTTCCAGCGGTTCATCAGCCCTGCTCATTATAGCGACTGATAGGGTCAGCGCTTTTGATGTTGTGATGGAAAACGGACTTCCCGGCAAAGGGATTGTGTTAACGCAGATATCTAATTTCTGGTTTGAATTCTTTGCCAATAGGGTTCCGCATCATCTGATCAGCACTGACGTAAGAGATGTTCCAGGGTTGTCTGAGGAAGAGCGTCAAGCTTTGAAGGGTCGGATTATGTTATGCAAGAAGACAGAAGTTGTGCCGATAGAGTGCATAGCCAGGGGTTATATAACGGGAAGCGGTTGGAAGGACTATCAAAAAAGTGGTCGAGTTTGTGGTATCGATCTTCCTCAGGGGCTTCAGAATAGTGATAGATTGACAGATGCGCTTTTCACCCCCTCAACAAAGGCCACCGACGGTCATGATGAAAATATCAGCTTTGATCAGGGTGCAGATTTAGTGGGACGAGACATGATGGAGTGGTTGGAGAAGTCCACTCTCAGTCTTTATAACGAAGCTCGTGATTACGCTGCAAGTAGAGGCATTATTCTCGCGGACACCAAGTTTGAATTCGGTCAAGTTGATGGCCAGGGAGACCCAATCCTGATAGATGAGATATTCACACCTGACAGTTCCCGCTTCTGGCCGGCAGAAGAGTGGCAACCTGGGAGAGAGCAAAATAGCTTTGATAAACAAATCGTAAGAAATTATCTGGAAACTGTTGTTGCCGATGGAAAATGGGATAAAACGCCGCCTGGACCAGCTTTGCCTGAAGATGTGGTCGAGAAAAGCATCGCCAGGTACCTAGAAGCCCATAAATTGCTAACCGGAAGCGATCTCCCGATCTAGACGTTCTAGGTCTGAGCGACGTTTCGGGGGATGTATTCAAAAATACTCATTGCGAATCGTGGAGCGATTGCGCGCCGGATCGTTCGCGCTTGTCATGACTTGGGGATCGGGAGTGCAGTCGTGTTTACCGAGCCTGATCAGGGTGCACCCTATCTATCAGAGGCTGGAGAAGCTCATTTGATTGCTGGCCAATCGCCGTTAGATTCGTATATGAACACGGAACAGTTATTAAAAGTGGCCAAGGACATAGGAGCAGATGCTGTCCATCCTGGCTATGGTTTTCTATCGGAAAATGCCGACTTCGTCAGACAGGTCCATTCTGCAGGCATGCACTTTATTGGACCGAGCCCAGATTGGATAGAACGAATGGCCGATAAGGTTGAGGCCAGAAAATTGATGAAGAGCGCGGGCGTGCCTATCTTCCCCGGTAGTGGACAAATAACCAGCGAGAAAGAGGCCCGTGAATTTGTATCCGAGAATGGATTGCCTGTCATCGTCAAGCCCTCTGGCGGCGGTGGCGGTATAGGTATGAAGGTCGTGTTCGATGAGAGAGAACTGGGTAAAGCGATATTGACCGCGTCGGATATGGCGGAAAAGTCATTTTCGAATGGTTCGGTATATTTAGAGCGCTGGATAGCGGATTCCCGGCACATTGAATTTCAAATCCTGGCTGACTTGGATGGAAATGTGATGCATTTATTCGAGCGGGATTGCTCCGTGCAACGCAGAAACCAAAAACTGATAGAAGAAGCGCCTGCTTTTGGAATCGATCGAGCTGAGTGTGAGAGCCTAGCAGACAGACTAGTTGGGACGGTTAGAAAATTAGGTTACGACAATCTAGGAACTATTGAAACGCTACGATCTTCAAGTGGCGAGTATGGCTTTTTGGAGATGAACACAAGGATACAGGTTGAACATGGCGTAACAGAAGAGGTCACGGGCGTTGACTTGGTCGCGGCTCAGATCCGTCTTGCTGCTGGAGAGGGTTTGCCGGAAATGACTGATTTAGACGGATTTGCGATAGAGGCCAGGGTTTATGCGGAAGACCCTGTCTCCCTCATGCCCTCGACGGGAAAGTTGCGAGTTTTCCGTCCGCCGGAACTCTATGGAGTCAGGGTGGAAACAGGAGTTCAGGAGGGCCAGACGATATCTCCCTACTACGACGCTCTTTTGGCCAAGGTGATCGCAAAGGGACAGACTAGGGAGCAGGCGATTGGAAGATTATTTGTGGCTTTGAAAGCATTTGCAATTCAGGGAGTTCAAACGAATGCTTCGATGCTGATGGGAATAATTCAGCACCAAGCTTTTTTGGAAGGTAATATAGACACCAAATTCTTGGACAAACATAAGATTATTTAAAGAATGATCGATAAAAAAATCCAAGAATTATGTTCTCTTTAGTTGAGGAAAATCGAGATGGCTAAAATGGAAGTGGAGAGTGAGGTAACGGGAAACGTTTGGAAGATCCTAGTGGAAGAAGGGTCTAAGGTGACTTCTGGTGATGTGGTTATGATATTAGAGTCAATGAAGATGGAGATACCAGTAGAAGCATCCGCGGATGGCACGATCACTGAACTTTTGGTTCAAGAAGAGGATCAGGTTGAAGAAGATCAGGTTGTCGCCATGATCGACGTGAACTAAAGGCACAGAAAGTGGTTTGGGATAGCGAAGTAAAAGAATTGGAGAGGAGGCGCCACCTAGCGAAACAGCAAGGGGGTGCAGAAGGGGTAGCTCGTCAGCATGCAAAGGGTCGGATGACCATTCGAGAGCGTATCGATGTCTTATTAGACTCAGATAGTTTCAAGGAGCACGGGAGGGCGACTGCAAGCCCAGTATACGACGACAACGGAGAGCTAATAGAATATGTTCCCGCAAATTACGTCGTGGGCTTCGGCGAAGTCAACGGGCGGAGGATAGTCGCTGCGGGTGAAGATTTTACTTTAAAAGGAGGCTCGCCTAACGCGGCGGGCTTGCGAAAAAGCGTTTACGCAGAACACCTAGCTAGCCAATACAAGTCTCCCTTAGTCAGATTGCTTGAGGGTGGCGGTGGCAGCGTCAAAGGCAGCGGGAAGCAAGGCGGCACTGTTGGGGAACCCGTGTTTTCAGAGCCACGATTCAAGATCATCTCAGATGCGATGGGTCAGGTCCCGATAGCGTCAGCGGCCTTGGGGGCTGTAGCTGGATTTCCAGCTGGCCGATTGGTGGCATCTCATTTTTCAGTTATGACGGAGCATACGAGTCAGGTATTGATCGGTGGTCCGGCTTTAGTGACAAGAGCACTCGGCGTTGAAATGACAAAAGACCAATTGGGCGGAGCAAATATTCATCTTCGTAGCGGTGTCGTCGATAACTTGGCTCGCGACGAGCATGATGCTATCGAACAAATAAAGCGTTTTTTGGGCTATCTACCTTCAAATGTTTGGGAGAGGACCCAGAGAACAACCTGTGATGACCCTATTGACAGAATGGAACAAGATTTACTAACGATCGTCCCCAGAGATAGTAACGCTGGTTTTGAAATGCGTTCGATAATAAAAATGGTCGTCGATAAAGACAGTTTTTTCGAGACTGCAGCGTTGTATGGACCGAGCCAGATTTGTGGCTTTGCGAGATTAGCGGGTCAGCCCGTCGGAGTTTTAGCAAATGACTGCTTGCATTATGCGGGAGCTATGACCGCAGAGGCCGCTCAAAAATATCGCCGTTTTGTAGAGCTCTGCGATACTTTTCATATTCCGGTTGTCAATTTAGTCGATCAGCCTGGCTTCATGATTGGGCCCGAGTCGGAAAGGGCTGGGACCATTCGTTATGGAATGGCTGCCGTCGCAGCTGCCTCTCAGGCAAGTATTCCCTGGGCCGTTGTTCAAATTCACAAAGGTTTTGGAGTTGCAACGGCTGCTCATTATGCGCCAGGAGCGTATGTTTTGGCATGGCCATCGGTAGAGTCTGGCGCGTTGCCGATAGAAGGTGGTGTCGCGGTTGCTTTTCACAAGGAAATTGCTGCAGCGGAGGATCCGATTGCTAAAAGGAAAGAGCTTGAAGGACGACTCAAAGACTCTCGCTCGCCATTTCCAAGAGCTGAATCTTTTGCGGTCCATGAATTGATTGATCCGAGAGAGACCAGGCCAGTACTATGTGACTGGGTAGAATGGATTCAGCCGAATTTAGACACTTTGGTGGGACCAGTGACCTTTCCAATAAGACCCTAACAAATAAGGAGAACCTCATGACAATCAGTTTCGAAGACCAAGTTGCGATTGTGACCGGTGCTGGCGGAGGACTTGGGAAATGCCACGCACTCGAACTCGCGAAAAGAGGAGCTAAGGTTGTTGTCAATGATCTTGGTGGCAATATGGATGGTACTGGTGGTTCATCGGAAGCGGCTCAATCGGTAGTGAATGAGATAAAAGCTGCCGGTGGCGAAGCTATTGCAAATGGTGGGTCGGTATCTGATCGAACTGGTGCTAAAAGTATGGTTACAGATGCTATGGACGCTTGGGGCCGCGTTGATATTTTGATAAATAATGCTGGGATTCTTAGGGATAAATCGTTTTCGAAAATGTCCCTGGATGATTTTGAAACCGTGGTAAACGTTCATCTTCTCGGAGCCGCTTATTGTTCTCACGCGGTATGGCCGATCATGCGGGAGCAAAATTATGGAAGAATTTTGATGACAACCTCGCCCACAGGGCTTTACGGTAACTTCGGCCAAACTAATTATGGCGCCGCTAAGCTTGGTCAGGTCGGGTTGATGAACAGCCTGAAGTTAGAGGGTGCAAAGAACAACATTTTCACAAATACGATTGCTCCAATTGCGGCGACTCGAATGACGGAGGGAATAATGCCAGGCGAGGTGCTAGAGAAGTTAGGCCCTGAGCTTGTTACGCCGGCAGCAATATATTTAGTGAGTGAAGACGCGCCAAATGGTGTTGTTTTGCAGGCTCAAGGTGGTTCGTTCTCACTAGCATGTATTGTGGAAAACGATGGCGTGGAAATAGGGATTGAGGCCACTCCTGAAGACATTCGTTCTCGCTATGAAGATATCGTGCAAATGTCGAATCTGCGTACGCGCAGCAGCATGTCTGGTTTCTAAAGAAAGCGAAGTTTTCAGAGCCCAGTAGATGATACCGGCATTGCTTTTCACACTAGTGCTGAGCTTTTTGTTGGCTTGCCTGGCCTGGCTGGTTATTGGAAGTAGGTTCGGTCTGATTCGATCCCATGCAGAGAACGACGTTTTGAACTTGCTATCTTACGTGCTCCTCCTCGTGCCGATCTCCTTTATGATTGTTTTTTTTGTGATCGGCTGAGATAGCCTGAAAGGTCAGCGATGCCGATCCCCACAGATTTAAGTTCGGTAAAAGGTTTTTTATCTGAAGAAGAGGGTGAGAAGCTTTATAGACTGGCTTTGGAATCTTCAAAAAAAGCTCCCATTCTTGAACTCGGCAGCTACTGTGGTAAATCGACGATTTATATTGGTTCGGCGGTCAAGGAGAACAAGTCTCTCCTATATGCAGTGGACCACCATCGCGGCTCAGAGGAACATCAGGTTGGCGAGGAATATCACGACCCAGATTTGTACGACGCAGCTGTGGATGCCTTGGATTCTCTTCCAGCATTAAGAACTAACTTGCGCAGTTTCGGACTGGAGGAATCAGTCGTTCCTATCGTGGGATCAAGCGAGATGGTTGGCAGATTTTGGAATATAAACTTATCAATGGTTTTCATTGATGGCGGACATAGTCTTGAATCGGCGTTAGCAGATTATCGGATTTGGAGCTGCCGATTGATCAGCGGAGGATATTTGGCTATCCACGATGTGTTTGAAGACCCCTCCCTCGGTGGGCAGGCTCCAAGAAAGATTTTTGAACTCGCCCAGCAATCTGGTTTGTTTCAGAGGGAAACTCTCCATCAGACTCTTGGCGTTCTGAAAAAGCTATAGATGGTCTTTAAACAAGCGATGGCCATCAGTTAGCTCCTCTATGGCGTCAATCGCAAGAATGACTGCGGCCCCAGTCCAGGTCGGTTTTTCTGGCGGCCAAAAAATGTTCTCGAGGTAAACGTGACCCGTCCACCAACCCCCATCGCAGTCTTGATGCCACAAGATCTTGGTCAGAAGCGCCACAGCATCTTCTCGAAGTCCCAAAGAAGCTAGGGTAATGGCAAGTTCTGAGGTCTCCGCTGCCGTTATCCAAGGCTCGTCTGCTACGCATCTACAACCTTTATCGGACTCAACAAAAGTTTTCCATTTGGCGCGAAGCAGATTTTTAGCAGCTTGTTTTTTATGTACCCCGCAAAGTATCGGATAGAACCAATCCATAGAATATCGGGACTTCGAGGGCCAGGTACGGTCAAAAAGTTGTGGTTTGTTGCGGATTGCGATGCCTATTTGGTGCCTTGATTCTTCCCACTGACTTGAATCTTTTCCTAGAAGTCTTGCTATTCTTATCCCGCATTCGATCGATTTGTAGATGGAAGAGTTTCCTGTGACGAGTGCATCCGGTTCGGAACTAATAGCCTCGCCTGTTTCCCAGGTTATCTCTCCATATGGAGATTGATGGTCTAACACGAAGCCAATGGCCTTTTGAATAGTCGGCCAGTAGCG
The DNA here is from genome assembly GCA_913051785.1 of uncultured Gammaproteobacteria bacterium. Taxonomy (GTDB): domain Bacteria; phylum Pseudomonadota; class Gammaproteobacteria; order Pseudomonadales; family Azotimanducaceae; genus UBA4421. The sequence goes on along the minus strand of CAJXCK010000089.1, from coordinate 2,173 downwards.
CTGAAGGACCTCTTTTTTCCCAGTTACTAGGTAGAAATGCCATAGCCCTACCGAGGGGTAGGCGACAAAATTCGTTTCTATTCTGTCCAGAGACGGTTTGACACTGCCATATGAGGACAACCACGCTCCGTTATCAAGTTGGTTACTTTGCAACCAGTCTAGTGCAGCCTCGGCCTCCTCGAGGTAACCGCAAACAGCCAATCCCATTAATGCTTCGGTATGATTCCATGCGTCGATGTGTCCACCTCTAAACCAGGGTATTGCTCCCTCTTCGGTTTGTGATTCAGCAATATGTCGGGCTGTTTTTTCGAGAATCTCTCTCGGGAAAGAAGTCTTGAGGCTTTGCTTCAATTTTTTGGCTTATGGAAATACAAGGCTACACTTTTTCCAAGCAATGGATCTAATAATGTCTCCATCCAACGAGTGATTCTTGGTTTTTGCATCAAATCCCAAACCAGAAACTCGTGGTACCTGCTGATAAGTGAACTTGTTTCATCTTGTCCCCAGAAGAGGCATTTGAACCACCAGTAGGGAACGTGAAGGCTGTGGGCTCGATGGCGCCTCTGAAAGCTAACACCGAGATCTTTTATTTCCTCTTTAAGTTTTTTTTCCCTAAATATCCGAAGGTGTCCTCCTGGCATTTCGTGGTAAGCGCTGCTCAACATCCAACATATCCACTCTGGAAAAAAACTAGGCACGCTTACAGCTAAAGTACCGCCAGGCTTGAGGACTCGGTTCATTTCTAAGAGAGCTTTTTTGTAGTCGACCAAGTGCTCGAGTACTTCGGAGCAGACAATGTGCGTAAAATGCTCGTCCGGAAAAGGCAAATTCAAAGCATTCCCCTCGATGAATACACACTTTCCTATTTTTTGCGTTGAGACTTGAAATTCATCCAGTCTAGATCTTGCCGTTTGTAAGTCCTCATGATTGGCGTCTAGACCAAAAATCATGGCATCGGAAATAAGATGGGCACTGATGCTATGTCTCCCCTCTCCAGCCCCGACATCTAATAGCAGAGATTCCTTGTTCAGAGCCAACTCGCCCAGTCTTATTGTCTCCAGGCTCATAAGCTATTCACCAATATCTCTTTATAGTGAGAGTCGAACCTTGCCGCCGCTTTTTCCCAAGTGAAGTTTTTTTGAACCCTATCCAAGCCTCTCGCGCTGTAAGATTTTTGTGCGTCGACATTTGATAGTAACCTTCTTGCTTGACTTGCTAATGCCTGGGGGTCCCTGATTGGCGCGAGTAAGCCAGCATCACCCACAATTTCACCTAACGAGCCCCCCACAGTCGAAACCACCGGCGTCCCGCAGGCCATGGCCTCCACAGCTGGAAAACCGAAGCCTTCGTAATCTGATGGGACGATAGCTATTGTGGCTCTTTGGTATAGAGCGACCATTTTCTCGATCGATAATTTTGAATGGAAATCAATCTTATTGCGCACACCAAGCCCATCTATGAGTTTGTCCAGAGTTCCCCCGGATTTCGGTGAGCCTATGAAGTCAAGTCGGAGATTTGGATAATCTTTTGCCAAAAGATGGAATGCTTCAATCAAGTACTTAGCGCCTTTGAGAGGCTCGTCGGCACTGGCAACAGATATAATCCGATTTTGCTCTTTAGGTACTTCGGGGGACGTGTGAAACACAGTTTGATCCACTCCGTTATATATCACCCTAATTTTATTTTCTTCGATCCCAAAATCTTTTTGAATATCTTGTTTGGCATTTTGGCTTACTGACACGATATTATCTAAAGCTCTAGCGGTCGTTATTTGCATTTTCAGGAAGTTATGCCACCGCGTAGCGAGAAGTCTCAGAAACCAATCCGACTCTTGTTCCAATTTAATCCTCAGGTCCTGTGTTATTGGATGGTGAATAGTCGAGATAACCGGAATTCCTAAATTCTTGATTTTTATTAAGCCTGATCCGAGGCTCTGGTTATCGTGGACAATATCGTAGTGATTCTCGAACTCTCTTAAAAATCTAGCCGCTCGCTGACAAAAACAATATGGCTCGGGAAATCCCCCGCTGTTAAATGAAGCCCACTCAAAAAGACTGGTTAGATCAAATAGATAAGAGACTTTGAATGACCTGAAAGGTCGAGGCTCCTCGAAGAGGTTGAGACCGGGCAATTTGATGAGATTTGGACCTGGCGTAAGTTCTGGGTAGGGCTC
>CAJXCK010000088.1 GCA_913051785.1 uncultured Gammaproteobacteria bacterium | reverse complement strand
GATGCCCAGCATTTATGTACTGATTCAACTATGGCAGCTGATGTTGAGACATTGAGGAAAGTCTCCTGTTGTCCTGCAAAGGAAAATTCAGGCAAATCCTCGGCGTTTGCTGAGGATCTTACTGCCATACGCAAAGCCGTTCCGTTCAAACCTTCGTATGCGTCTATTATCTCGTCTCTGGTGGAGTCAGGGACTTTATGGCTCTCAATGATTGACTGGATCTTTTTGGAGCATTCTTCAAAGTTCGGATATCCGTTTTTTAGGTCGGGTTTGGCTAACTCAATTATCTCTTCTTGGATACCGCAAGTGTTGATAAAGTCTCGATAGGCGTCTGCTGTTACGATGAACCCGCCAGGCACGCGAAATCCGTTTTTGGTCATTTTGGCTAACGATCTTCCCTTACCTCCGAGGATTTCTAGAGAGTTTTCTTCGGTGTTGATTGGAATAGTGTGCATCGGCTCCTCGTTAGGTTCTTCGTTTATGCAGACCCTGCTTTAAATTTAATTCCAGAAACGATCAGAGCGAAACCAAGATCGCACTGGTATCGTTTCGCCCGTAATCATGTCTGCTGCGGGAGATAGTAGGTATCTGCATAGTCCAGCAACATCTGATGGTGCGGGAGGTAGTGTCAGTCTCGGTACCGGATCGTCATTCTCATCGGTGTTGTCTGGTACTGCACCCCATTTAATCATGTTCGGGGTTGCTATAAGCCCTGGAACCACTGTATTTACGCAAACGTTATGCTCCGCCCACATAAAAGAGAGGTTATTCGTTAGGCTGATAACGCCAGCTTTGGCCGCCGAATAGTGCAGCATAAATGGATTTCCCTTTGTGCCTGCGACCGAAGAAATATTGACTATTTTCCCGGATTTCCGAGAGATCATGTGTTTTCCAAACTCAATGCAGCAATTGAAGGTTCCCGTTAGATTGAAATCGATCATTCGAACCCACTCTTCATAAGGCGTCTCTTCGGGTTTTTTCATAGAAGACCCACCCCCAGCGTTGTTTATGAGGCCATCGACGCGCGTAAATTTAGCTAAAGTGGCATCGAGGAGAGATTTCACCGACTCTGGTTTTGTAATGTCAGTTGACACGACGAGTGAATCTGCGATCTTCAGTGAATCAGCCGTCTCTTTGAGCGACTCTGCATTTCGGCCTGCTAGAACGATCTTTGCGCCAGCTTCTGACAGATCTTCACAGATGGCTCGACCTATCCCCCCGGCAGCTCCGGTAACAACGATTACTTGGTCTTTTAGGAAAAAATCGGCCATTTCTTGCAATACTCGCGACAGAGACACGAACTCTATTATGCTATCAGCGGAATAGTTTCTCAGCTCTAATCTATATCGCACGTTATGAAATCACCCAAATTACTTGTTCACAAAATTCAGTTTGGGAAGTGATGTCACGATATAATATGGGCCCCTTCTCGAATCAGTGGTGAATAGTTCAATGGAGAGTCCCTCAGAGTTGCATCGCCCGCAATTCCATTTTACTGCTAAAGAAAATTGGATTAACGATCCGAACGGCCTCGTCTGGCAGGAAGGTCGTTGGCATCTGTTTTTCCAAAGAAACCCAAAGTCCAACGTTTGGGGGAACATGACATGGGGGCATGCCGTGAGTGATGACCTTCTGCATTGGGAGCAGCTAGAAGATGCCTTACATCCAGATAGTCTAGGCACTATGTTTTCAGGTTCCGCGGTGATAGACCGCCGTAATTCGACGGGTTTGGGCGATGACACTATGTTGATCTTTTATACGGCAGCTGGTGAATTTGTGGATCCCTCTGTGAAACACACCCAATGTTTGGCTTATAGCTCTGATGGGGGCAATACCCTGACGAAATTTGAGGGTAATCCGGTGATACCTTGGATGGAGGGAGCTAACAGAGATCCTAAAGTTGTTTGGCACCCGCAGTCTGACAGTTGGATTATGGCATTGTATTTGGCGAATGACCGTTATTGTCTTTTGAGATCTCCCGACGCAAAAAATTGGGAGAGATTTCAGGATATAACGCTGCCCGGCGTCACAGAATGCCCCGATTTTTTTCAACTAGAGGACGAGGAGGGGGATTGCTATTGGATATTTTGGGGTGCCGACGGTAAATATTTGTTGGGCACATTCGACGGCGATTATTTTGATCCGATCACCGATGCCATCGTCTGCGAACAGGGTAAAAATGGTTACGCGGCGCAGACCTGGTCTAATGCACCGGATGGTAGATGTATTCAGATTTCTTGGATGGCGGGAGGGAAATATCCTGATATGCCCTTTAATCAGCAACTTTCTATTCCTGTTGAGCTAGAGCTTGTAGGCACTGGTGCCGATGCTCGTCTCATTCGTCGACCCATAAAAGAGCTCGAGTCGCTTCGTGGTAGCAAAGAAAAAATTGATAGCATCGTGGTTTCTCGAGGAAAACCGTGTGAGATGGATTTAGTTGGCAAATGTTTTGATGTTTCTTTTGAACTGGAAGCCGGTGATGCCAAAGTGGTTTATCTGACTGTTCGAGGAGAGTGGTTCAAAATAGACTGGGAGTCATCAGAACTCTCTGCATTCTCCGGAAGCGCGACTAAAAGCTCTCAGCCAAACAATCCAACTGTTCTTCTGCCGCGAGAGCAGCGGATTTCCTTTCGATTCATCGTAGACACTTGCTCAATCGAGGTCTTTGTGGATGGAGGAGTTGCCTCTGCTTCTTTTTGTTTTCTGGCCGACGGTTATGAGCACCCTTTCGTTTTTAATACTTATGAGGGATCTCAAAAAATAGAAAATATTGAATGTTATGAGCTTCTATCGTCTTTAGCTGTAGACGAATAAATGGGTGAAATTTAGTAGTCGCTTTTGTTATTGGTTTATTTAGTGCATAAGCTGCTCAGATGAAGATTCTTGTTATCAGTGATATCCATGGAAATGCATCTGCGTTGCGTGAGGTAGCCAATAGAGAGAGGGATGTAGACGCGACAATTTTTCTTGGGGACGCAATCCTTTCTGGGCCACAGTCGAACGCCGTTATGGAGTTGTTATCAGAACTTCAACCAGCAGTTTCTCTTATGGGAAATCATGATGTCGAGGTACTGGATCCGGCGTTATTTGCCGGTTGGCCTCCGGAATGGGTTGCTTTGAATACCTGGATTATAGAGAACCTTGATGCTGCGGTTCCAGAGGTGGTCAGTAAATGGAAGGGCTCTCATAACTTTGAAATCGATGGACTCCATTTTTGTCTCCATCATGGAGACATTAAGAACGGAGCCGAATCGCCTCTGCCAGATGCATCAGACGCAACCTTTGAAATACTTAAACAAGGCGGCCAATCATCGACTGTCCTCTTTGGACATACTCATGTTCAATTTGAAAGGCTGGTGAATGGGGTCAACTTCATCAATCCAGGCAGTGTGGGTCAATCTCGATGCGGGAAAAGAGTGGCTTGTTACGGGATCTTCCAGGACGGAATCTATGAACCTCGACAGGTGGATTACGAACCCGATGATTGGTTGAGGGACCTCGAGAAAATTCAGATTCTCGATGATTATCCGAGGTTTAAAAAGTGGCTGATTGAAGGATTTCTATCCGGGTTCGGTTTGGGGCAGCGAGATCCTTGGCAAAAATATGGGCAACAAGGATATCTGTAACTGATGAATCGTCTTGCTAACCAAGATTCGTTAGCAGGCAACGATATCAAGTTTTCATTTGCTCTGATCTTTCAACTTTTGCGAAGATGTTGGCCTTTCTACAAGCCACAGTTGAAACATCTGATCGCGTTCTCAGCTTTCGCCTTTTTTATGGTGCTTGTAGTTCTGGTACCTACTTTGATAGGTACTGATCTCATCGAGAATAAAGTGTTACTGGGGGAGCCCTTAGAGCCTCTGCAATCTGACTTATTATTCCTAGATGCAACCTATACGGCTCAAGTTGAAAACGAGGCTAATACCTTAAGTCAGGAGCAAAGGGTTGAAGTTAGAAATCGATTGATTTTTTGGGGCTTCTTTTATGTTTTGCTTCTAATCATCTCGGTAAGCGTTGCTTGGTACTACTCGATTTGGATTTTTCAGCGCATTAATCAAGATCTCCGGGTGCATTTGCTGTCAAAGCTTGAGCGACTGTCTTTGCGATACCATGCAATGTCGCAGACAGGGGATTCCGTCTATCGGGTTTATCAAGATACAGCGGCGATCACCCGTGTCCTTGAAAATCTTATTACTACTCCTCTTAGAATTACCTTCTTTTTGGGTTTTTCTACCGCGATTCTTGGTGCGTTCTCTCCCTCGCTTGTCTTTCTATTATTATTCGCTGCGGTTCCAATTACGATATTGTTGAAGGTATACACCCCCAAAATCCGCTCGGCTGCGAGGCTATCCCGAGAACTAAATAGCCTTTTGACATCCAATATTCAGGAAACGCTCTCTGCGATTCGCGTTGTGAAAGCCAACGGAGCGGAAAAAGAAATGATGAAACGGTTCCAGTATGGTTCTACGGCGGCGCTAGAGGCTGCCTATAGTCTTCGGAAATATATGTCTATTCTCACCATTGGGGTTTCAACTATTTCTGTAGCAACGGTAATTCTTGCAGAGTATCTGATCGTTGGGTGGGCACTTGAGGGTAAAGCGACGTTTCTGGGAGCAGCTATTGCAGTAGTCGGATTTGCGGTTTGGAATTTGGGTGCTTTCAAGGCTGCGGTAGGGAGGGGTGAGGAGGCCGCGGAAAGTGCCAGGCAACTCGCAGAAGTATGGTCCACTGCGCAAGATACTTTGATCGGCTTGCGTCGTTCTTTTGAAGTGCTCGATAGTGATGTCGAGGTAGAGGATGCAAAGTTTCCGAAGCCTTTTCCTCAATCTCTTGATGGTGTTGCGTTTCGCAACCTTGTCTTTTCTTATTCTGAGACGAGGAAGGTTCTCACTGGTATTAATTTTTCCGCGTTTCCAGGCTCGATTACCGCGATTGTTGGAGGAACTGGAAGTGGGAAAAGCACGCTCATGTCATTATTACTGAGACTCTATGACCCAAATGAGGGATCCATTGAGATTAATGGTATCGATATTCGGTATTTATCGGTTACCGATCTGCGAAATAACATAGCTATCGCGCTCCAACAAAACGAGTTGTTCGCCATGACCGTAAAAGAAAATATTGTTTATGGTCAACCAGGAATAAGTGACATCGATATCGTTGAGGCTTGTAGGATTGCTTGCGCTCATGATTTTATATCAGCATTGCCTCAAGGATACGACACCGAACTTGGCGAGCGGGGTGGAAAGCTATCGACTGGCCAAAAACAGAGAATTTCAATCGCCAGGGCGGTAGTTCGGAGCACTCCGATTTTGATTCTTGATGAGCCTACAGCTTCGCTTGACGCTGAGACGGAAAGAAAAGTTATTGAGAACCTCGCACGCTGGGGAAAAGAAAGAATAGTTTTCATCATTACCCATCGTCTCTCAACGATACGAAGTGCTGATCAAATCATCCTCATTCGCGAGGGCAATATCGCAGAGTCGGGGACTCACGACGAGCTAATGAGCAGTCTAGGACCGTATCGGGATTTTGTAGACGCTGAGCTCGGATTAAGGGCTAAGAACTAATGGTTAATGCCCTACGTTACGATGACCGAGTTGATTTGGATGTTGAACTATCCTTCTATCAGACACTCGTCCTTCTTGGGCGCTCTGTCTTTCTGCTTAGCCAGGTAAAGCTCTTATTCTTTTGTAAGCTTGTTTTCTCCTCAGTCGCCATTCTTCCCCCACTGGCTGTACCTTGGCTGCTAAAAATTGTTGTGGACCAGGTTATCTTGCAGGCTCCGATAGAGGGAACTGTTGCTCGTTGGCCGCCCTTTATGATTCCACTAATTCAGTATATTGAGGGGCTCACACCGATCGATGTGATGGCGTCGGTAACGGCGGTATATTTGGTTATGCTGATCTTTTTCGGAATGCGAGCTGCCGGGCAGGTCGCCGATTTGCCTAGAGGATATGACGCAGCGACACAGTCAGAACAGGCGCTTTCCTACGGAGAAAGTTCGACTGGAGGACTCTGGGGATTAATAGAAGTTTTGCTTTCGATAAAGTTGACCCAAAAACTTGCTAACGGTTTGAGAACAGAATTGATGGGTCGGCTCACCCGACTAAACATGACGACTTTGGACGAGCAACGTATCGGTGACTCGGTGTATCGAGTGATGTACGACGCTCCGATGCTTCCCGAGATTTGTTTTAAGTTGGCGATCAGTCCGGTAATGATTTTAATCGGTGCTGTTTTATCGGTTCTTATGATCAGCTACAGCTACGGTTCAGTGTTGCCTGAGATCGTCTGGATTGCTTCGGCTCTATTGCCAGTGACGTTAGTCATGACTTTGCCGTTGTCAGCGTTGGCAAGAAGGTTAAATCAAATTAGTCGTGCTGCGGGAGCAACCACGACGAACGCGATGGAGCAAAGTATAGATAATATCGCGGCTGTTCAGGCTCTGAATATTTCTCAAAGTGAATCGAAAGCGTTTGAAGAGAAAAGTGCTGAGTCTTTCAAAAGACACCGTTTTGCAGCCATTATTGACTTGGCTGTCTATGCTATTTCATACACATCAATATTTATCGGTGTAGGTCTTGCGTTTTACATCATGACCGAAAGAGTTGTTGAGGGAGCGGTGTCTCCAGGAGATTATGCTGTCCTATTGGCGCTATTTTTCACTCTAGGTTTTGCTGCAAGAGACCTTGGTCTCTACTGGATACAGCTTCAAAAAAATGTGTCCGCTATAAGACGAGTCTTCTTTTTCATTGATTTTTCCTCCGAGGCCGATAGAGGTGGTGACTCGCTGAGATCTTTGAATAAAGAGATCGTCCTTGATTCCGTTAGCTTTTCCTATTCTGAGGGTGCGCCCGTTCTGAAGGATATTAATCTAAAGTTTGGGCTGAATGAACTTGTTGCCGTTGTAGGTCCGACCGGAGCTGGGAAGTCTACCTTGGCTTACATGCTTCCTGGGTATATTCGCCCGAATACGGGAATGATTAAATTCGATAATCAAGACGTCTTGAATGTGCCGGTGAATCAGATCCGCGAAAAGGTTACCTATGTTTTCCAAGAACATATGCTGTTTTCAGAGAGCATAAGATCCAACCTTCTTTTGGCAAAACCAGATGCTACTGATCAAGAGCTTTTATCAGCCTGCCGGATTGCTGGAGCATCAGATTTTTTGGAGGATTTGCCGCAGGGGCTTGACACAAATGTCGGTAAGTCTGGTGATACGTTGTCAGTAGGTCAAAAACAGAGATTGTCGATTGCTCGAGGGATACTTCGAGATAGCCCCGTTTTGATTCTCGATGAGCCTACGGCCGCACTGGATCCTCAAACGGAGAATATGCTTGTTGGTGGGTTGCGACATTTCGCTCAAAATCGGCTTGTAATTGTAATTGCACACCGACTCTCGACTATTAAAGAAGCAGATCGGATCATTTTTTTAGATGATGGAAAGGTCTTGGATATCGGAGACCATGACAGTCTTATGAAAAATGAGCAGAGCCTATATCGGAGGTTCGTGCAGCTTCAAACGAGTTAATGCTGCGAGCTGTGCGGGTTCTTTTCTGCAAGAAGAGTTTCCGAGGACTTCCCGTAATAAAAGAACGTGATAGCTCGTCTCTCACGGTCCGTCTGATTGTCTCCAGACCAATGAACAGTCTGTGCGTGATGTATTATTGCGTCGCCGGCTTTTACCTCAATCATTTGCGCGCCATCAGACTTATCGTTATATCCGGTGATATCCAAATTCTCACGGTGACACTTTTTATGACTACCTTTGGCGTAAAAAAGGCATCCATTTTCCCGATCCATCTCGTCAAGGGCTATCCATAGCGTAATGCCTGCCTTTGGGTGCCAAGGTCTGCCTGCTGCGTCAATGTGAGGTGATATTCTCTCAGGTGTTCCCGGCGGACGATCGACAAAAGCTGTGCTAACTGCCCTGATCTCATCCTCGAGAAGCGAAACTAGAAGAGGAAGGTGAGATCCCTGGTGAGCTTCTCTACTCAACCATTCTGAATAGTTTTGGAGGCCTTTCGCAGCCAAAAGGTATGACTTGGGTGCGCCCCTAAAGTGCTCTTCACGGTCTACAAGCATTTTTTCTTTAGCGTCTCGGCCCTCCACGAGCAACGAGTTGATTTCATCTTCTCCGCTAAATCCTTTCAGATGTACGAACCCATTTTGTCCAAATGCTTCCTGTATTTCTCTGTCAGCAGTGACGAAACTAAAATCCAGTGCTGGACGATCGAAATCTTTTTCTTTCATGACGACGAGATTTCCGTCGAACGTTCTTCGGTCGCAACTGATCTTTTTCCCTGAACTGGCGTATCTCCCGGGAAAAAAGAGCCTTCAATTGAGTCCGCGTTAACAATCCCCTCGAAGTCAACTTCGAAATCCCAGCCGCCTTTATCGATTGCAAAGCTAAAATTGAGCGTTTCTCCTTGATATTGACATGCCGTAATCGGATAAGGTTCAAAACCGTCCTCTAGGAAATCGATGGTTCCAGCATCAAAGTTAACTTTTTGTTTTCCCCATCCGGTCTCGAGATTCCAACAGCCGCCTGGCGAGGTTTCCTCCGTCGAGACGGCTTCTGGTTCTATTGGAGAATTGAGTACTTTTTTTGCTACCTGAACGGTCCGTTTCGCCAGGGAAGAAAACCTGTTTTCATTGTGTCCCTTTACTGCAGACATTAGTCGATCGTTAAACTTATCTACCCATTTCCCAGGCAACTTTTTGGACCCACATCGAACGCCAAGGATCGAGCCCACGGTAGCGCCATTGCAGTCCGTGTCCCAGCCTGCGCGAACGGCTGTCACAATTCCAGATTCAAAACTGTCCTGACCAAAATACAGACCAAGTACGACTAGGGCCGCATTATTAATTGTGTGGACCCCATGATAATGGCCATACTTGTCTTGTATTTTTTTGAAAATTTCTTCCCAGTCACTTGATGAGTGACACCATGTTCTAACGTCATCAACGGCCTCCGCTAGTCTGCAGTTCTCTGGTATCTCACCGAGACCCGCATCAATGATGTCGTCTATAGTTGCAAAAACGAATGATGCTGAAATCATAGCTGCCACGAACATTTCGCCGTAGATTCCATTTTTTTGATGAGAGATACACCCATCCTGGTATGCCAAAGCGGCTGCTTTTTCCGGCCAACCAGGAGCTGCATATCCAAAAATGTCCGCACGTATTTGCGCTCCAATCCATTCTCGATAGGGGTTTCGACGAAGAGCCGACTCGGGTGGCCAAATGTTCCCGACGAAATTTCGGTAGGCGACATTTTCTGCCGTGTAAACCAGGCCGAAGGGCATGCTTGATAACCATACGTCGGCAACAGATCTTGGGGTTAAGTAGGGCCCTTTGCTCTCAAGTGCGATAAGCCCAAGAATTGGAAAATCCATGTCGTCGTCTCGGTCCATCTGCGTTATGTTGCCTCGGGTGGACGGTTTGTGAACCTTTGGTAAGACTCTCTCGTTGAATGGAAAAAAATCATCTAACGGAAGGGCATCCGAATCGACTAGGTACTTGTCTATTCTATGCTTGGGCCAGCCCTCGACAGGCTTTCCTAATGCGCAACCAGCGGCTCGTCCTAACCAACCGCCATAGATTCTCTCGTAAAGTTCCTCGTCAGTAAGTTTTAAGTCTAGCTTTCGCTTCCTGTTCGGTCTGGTGAGTCTGATCTCGTCTAGTGAGGTGGGTTCGCGGTAGGGGAACGTTGTAGATACCTCCAATTCCATTAACTCATCGTATAATTTAGTAAAATCGTTTTCAGCGCCGTCTGGCAGAGCGTCTAATCGGCTTTCAATTATGGTTGTGTCGCAGCCTTCTTCCTGACGCTGAATGATTTCCCTTTTTATCAGTTTTTGTTCAATCGATTTCATGGAGTTTTCGGAAACAGCTCCTGACTATGGATTACCAAGATTAGATAATATCCGGTCTGAACGTCAATTTAAGTGATTCTCTTCTTCACCCATTTTCACGGAAAGTGGCCTGATCTTAAAAATGGGTGAAAACGTAAATATTACTGTTGTCCCAACGAGTTAATTTCTGGATTATTCGTTAAGGAGGAGAGGGATTATGATTGCAATTGATATGGAGACTATAAAGCCAATTGGGGAGTTTGGTTCAAGGGCTTGGTGTGATTCTTGTGCGAGTTATGGCGTAAAAATACTCGAGGCCGCAGACTTGCCAGAAGACCTAAATTGGGGGTTTAGCGAGCTATATACCTATCCACCTGATCGACTGATATCTGAAGACTGGCCCCAATCTGGCTACCATTTTATGGTGGTCGACGGCTTAGTGTCTGGCGGAGCTTCTGTACCTCAAACCTGTTTAGATCAAGAAGGTTTCCACGCGAAAATCCGCTGGGCGTACATTTGTAATCAATCAGCGACAAAATACGGGAGCGCCGGTCAAAGGAAGAGAAGCGAACAAGAGGGGGTGCTGCTTTCGCAACTTGCAGACTTTTTAGGTTTCACTCCGGAAATGGGTGGAGTTCCCAATGCCGTCTGGCCCGCTCCTATAGTGAAAGCGTTAAGTGTCGGTGTAGAAGAGGGTGCCGGGCTGCATAACATTGCCGCCTCTTTGCAAAGTCCGTCTCCGGAATTTGTCGGCTTGCCAACCACCGATATGGGTGTGCCCGATTTTTCCAGTATGACCGACAAACAAAGATCTGAATTCCTAGATTTATGTGGTCTGCAGGAGTAAG
>CAJXCK010000087.1 GCA_913051785.1 uncultured Gammaproteobacteria bacterium | reverse complement strand
ATTTCACCAAGGAGGCACTTAGCGAGAACGTCTTGGCTGGGAACGTGATGAACCGACGAGCCACCTACATGTATGGGAATTTATTGAAATCCTCCCCTACAGGTTTTGTCACGACAGGCTTAGGCGCCAGACTGTCCATGGGCAGCACAGGCTTCCTTGAGCCGACAGATACTATCACTGAGACCGGTGAGAAAAGGATAATCGATGGGATCGAATTTGAATTCCAAATGGCCATGGATACCGAGGCACCAAGTGAAATGATGTTCTATCTGCCGAAATTCAAAGCACTTTGCACGGCCGAAGTCACTTCCCATAACCTCCATAATCTCTACACGCCAAGGGGAGCGTTGGTCAGAGATGCTCTCAATTGGTCCAGCAAGATTGACGAAGCCATGAGGCTATTTGGTGAGCGGACGGATGTTCAATTCGGGTGTCACCATTGGCCGATCTGGGGCAGAGAGCGGATAATCTCTTTTCTAAAAAAACAGCGAGACCTCTACAAATTCATACATGATCAAACTCTTCGCTTGGCCAACAAAGGCTTTAGTAAAGAAGAAATCGCTGAACAAATAAAACTACCAGAGTCTCTCTCACAGGAGTTTTTTAATCGAGATTATTACGGCACGGTCCATCACAACAGCAAAGCAGTTTTTGTAAGATATCTTGGCTATTTTGACGGAAATCCCTCGACACTTTACGAGAGACCTCCGTTAGAAAGAGCTATCCGCTATGTCGAATGGATGGGTGGCCCAGCTAAAATCCTTGAAAAGGCCAGAGAGAGTTTTGACTCCGGTGACTACCGATGGACGGCAGAGGTTCTTAACCATGTCGTGATGGCCGACGAGAAACACGAGGAAGCGAAATATCTCTTGGCTGATACGTTAGAACAACTGGGCTATCAATCCGAATCAGCGACCTGGCGAAACTTTTTCTTATGCGGTGCGTTAGAGTTAAGAGAGGGCTTACCACCAACCCGCGACTTTGTGCCAAGCAGTGGTATGGCCGCTGGCATTCCAATCGATCAGGTATTCAAAACCATGGCGGTCCGATTGTTACCGGATCAGGTAGATGGAGAGGTTATCCAGGTAGGCATTGACCTTACTGATGATGCTCCTTATCTGCTTTCAATTGAGAACTGTGTGCTCAACTATTGGAGGGAGGTTTCTTTAAGCGACGCCTCCGCGATACTCCGGATCAGCAGCAACGATTTTAAGGCTTTAATGCTCGGGATTTTGGACGCGATGACCTTAATCAACGAAGGGCGTTTGGAGATAAAAGGAGACGCTAATATTCTAATGCGCTTCGGAACTTTGTTTGATCAATTTCCGAGAAGATTTCCGATCGTGACACCACGAGAGAGTTAACTATCCAGACTGGGGGAGGACAATGGATACCGTAAATATTCAATGCAGATCAGGAACGATCGTCGGACGTGTTCGCGATGAGACAATACTTTTTGCCGGCATACCCTATGCAGAACCACCGGTGGGAGAACTAAGGTTTAAACCTCCACAACCACTTCGATCTTCCCTCGACAACTTCGAAGCCCTCAAATTCGGCGCAGCCGCGCCCCAAGTTTCTGGCGGCGGTATGACTGATAGCGCAAAAGTTCGCTGGAACGAGGATTGCCTAACATTGAATATCTCCGCCCCTGTAGCTTTGAGGGACGAGGAAGAAACGGGAAAACGCGCAGTACTCGTCTGGATCCATGGCGGTGGTTATCGAACCGGTCAGGGTGCGATTCCATGGTACAACGGCACAAGTTTTGCGAAAAACCACAACATCATAGTGGTGTCGATGAATTATCGCCTTGGCGCCCTTGGGTTTGCTGATCTGAGCCATCTTGGAGAGGAATTTGCCACGTCGAATGTGAACGGAATGCTTGATCAGATAGCTGCGTTGGAATGGGTGCGCGATAATATCGCCCATTTCGGAGGAGACCCCAATCAAGTCACGATCGCGGGTGAATCCGCGGGCGGGTTCAGCGTAGGGGCTTTAATGGGTTGTCCATCTGCAAAAGGGCTATTTTGCAGAGCGATCCCTCAAAGTGGCGCCGCCAGTCACACGCTTCCCCCTCATGCGGCAGCTACAGTTGGCGCACATTTTCAAAGAGAGCTGGGGGCAAGATCTTCCATCGAAGTAATGGCGGCGGATGTCGAGTCTATCCTGACTGCCCAAACGAAAACAGCCGCCTACTTCGAGGGTTTCGGTGATGAACAAAAATCGCTAGGTACAACTGTATCACCCTTCTATCCAACTCATGGAACCACATTGCTCCCAGAGTCTCCACTTACGGCCATAAGAGGTGGCCTGAGCAAAGGGATCGCTCTTTTGACAGGTAGCAACGGTGACGAGACGACACTCTGGGGTTATGGCAAAGTCGATCAAGACAGACTAGATGCCATTATTCAAATGTATCAAGCCCGACCTGTGCTGGACGCTCTCAATAAAGAATTGCCAGGCGCATCGCTGGAAGACCTGGCGATAGCGGTGACAACCGACCATATGTTTCGAATCCCCTGTATAAAACTCGCTGAGGCACAATCGAAGCTCGGTGAGGACACATGGATGTATCTCTTTACTTGGAAATCGAGAGCATTTGAGGGGAAATTAGGTGCCACCCATGCCCTGGAGATTCCTTTTGCGTTTAACAATCTCAAACAACCCGGCGTGGATGCTTTTATCGGCCCTGGAGACCTACCTCAGCATCTGGCTAACGTGATGCACAACCATTGGGCTTCCTTTATCAAGGACGGTAATCCCGGTTGGGAGCAGTACTCTGAGAACTCCAGAAAAACTATGGTATTCGACGATGAATCTCGTGTGATTGAAGATCCCAATGGCATTGTCAGGCAGGCATGGACTGACATCCGATAACTATCTAGCCGATCAAAAATTCCCCAGACCCCAAATCAAGAGCGTGTCGAGCGTGTCTCTTAGCCATTGCAGTAAACATCTTATCGCCTCGCTCTGTTTGCTGCACTAGCATTGAGGCCACTACTGTTACCGCAAATCCTGCAAAAACCCCCTGACGATATAGCTCCCAACAATCATTCCACGAAAAATCATCGACATCGCTTTCCTGTAACGAACGAAAATAATCTCCCACCAGTTCCTTTTCGAATTCGAGCCTCCTCGACGGCTCAAGACCTGCTCCCAAGAAATAGGCAACATCATTAAGCGGAGATCCGACCGTGATGCTCTGCCAATCTACTACGGTCACTTCTATCTGATCCGCAACCGTCGCGTGGAACATCAAATTATCTAATCGATAATCGACATGAACTAATGAGAATTGGCTTGGGAACTCCTGAGATAGAGGGGATCTGTCGGCTTCACCTACGCGAAAGATAATCTCACGTTCGTCAGGAGCTAAAAAAGGGCCATAGCGGTCCAAAAAACCAGGCAACTGAAGTCGATACAAATCTCGCGTCGTATTCCTCGGCACATTTTCGAGATCGATTAGCCAATCGTTTTCAAGTAATGATTTGTCTGACCAGAGCGGAGCATGCAGACCAGTCAACTCCCTGATAGCGGACTCCGCTTCTTTTTCTGAACAACCCTTAAGCTGGTCCCCTTGTTGCGCAGGAGAGAGATCCTCCATTAACAGAAAGAACTCTGGGCCCTCTTCCACAATATCGGCGAAATAACACTTGGGAGTACGGACCGATAATTTATCTTGCAACTGCTGATAAAACCTTACTTCCTTCAAAAAGTTTCTTAGGGCGACGCCAGTGGCCCTGCTGTTTTCATCATCCGATGGGAATTTGCCGACTAAAGTGACTGGGCCAGCATTAGCAGAGTCCTTATATCGGAAATGATACCGCACGCACTTCCCTATTTGCCCAGTTCCTACGCGTTCCGAATCAAACCCGACCACTTCTGCCACCATGTCCAGTGATGCGAAGAGCTCATTGAACCAGTCGGCACTCATCGACTCTTCTGTGGGGATACTTAGCATTTCAGACCATGCCTCCTAGTTGAGCCGAGAAATCATCAAAAAACGCAATCAAGCTTGGTCCGATCAATGCAAAATCACCATCTATTTTTTCAGGCGAATCCGAGCTATCGCCGGGAACAGCATCAGTCTCACCGAGTAACTTACATTTTAGAAACCCATACTTTCGATCAATCACCAAGGTGAGATTCTGATGATGTCTTACCTCAACACGATCAATTGTCAAACCCTCGAGCAGAGATTCTCTTACATGCGATTCCTTTAGATTGCGATCAAACCAACTGATAGTGCTGTTGGTCGCCCCTATTTCCCGGAGCTTACACTCTCTGCCTACCCGGAAAGGATGAATACTTTCATCAAGAATTATCTTTTTCATGAATGATTCCAATGGCTCCTTAAACTCTATTAAGCGCGGCAATAGGCCCGGCACCGCTGCATTTAGCTTTTCAAGGAAGACCTCATTTTCGCCCTCGACAACACTGCCTAAGATAAGCAGTCCACGTTTTCGACATATGACTCCCAGCAATCTTTTTGACTTTGTCATTGCCTGTGGGAGCAATTTAGAGATCGTCTCGTCTTTCAAGGATTTTCTCTCTCCTTTGGTTGGTAACTCTCCGGTTCGGCTAGAAAATTCTCCGACCCTTTCCTCTAACGCTTCACTCACCACCGAATCCGGCAGCAACTTGGTCTGAAAACGTAGTTTTATGAAGTCGAGTCCCGAAATCCTACGGCAATAGGAGTCAGCCACTTGCTCTACCGATTGTTCAAAACCAGCGCTCTTGCGCGAAAACCGATCGCATTCAACAAAGGCATACCGCTTCAATGCTTCACAAGCTTTGTCCTCAGACTCTGGCCAAGTTCCTTGAAGACGGTAAAGCCTAAAATTTCTTAACAAAATCGCTCCTTACTTACTCATGGTTGTGCGTCTCTAAGTCGCGGAGACGAAAGTGACTTGAAGTGAAAAACAGGCCAGTTATGATCAGTTCTATTGGATGGGAGAGCAATATGCAATCAGAAAATAAGTCGCAGATAGATGGTGAGTCCTTTCTAGTCGCAAGCAGACGCAGAGTCCTGCAATACGCAACCTTGCTGGGAGTCGGCACTACAAGCCTAGTCAAATCGAAAAGCGTGCGAGCTGCAGCTGCTGATGGAAAAGAGGCAGCGGGGTTGGCTGAACCTTGGCCAGAAATGCAGTATCGGATGCTCGGCCGAACTGGGCACAATAGCAGCAGACTTATTTTTGGCTGCGGGGCGGCGCTGTCTCGCTCTCCTAAAGATGAGCTTCTCAATAAAGCGTTCGATTCGGGAGTAAATACATTCGATGTTGGCTATAAACATTATTATGGTAACGCTGAAAAAAATATGGCCCCATTCCTAAAAACTCATCGCGATCAGATCTTCCTGATTTCAAAAGCAGCGGTCCCTGCGGACATAGATTGGGATGAGACCATAAATACCCAGCAAGCCAAGACAGCCGCCAAAGGTTGGTTAGACTTTATGGAGGAGAGCCTTGACGAAATGCAAGTTGATCATATCGACGCGTACTATTTTATGGGCGCAAACAATGTCTCAATAATGAAAAGCGATGAGATGCTCGCAGCCTTCGAGCAGGCAAAAGCCTCTGGCAAGGTGAGTTATCTCGGTGTATCAACACATCAGAATGCGGAGAACGTTCTAAAGGCAGCTATAGAGACGAACGCTTTTGACCTAGCAATGATCGCGATTACGCCTGGTGGATGGTACGACTGGAATGACAAATCTATCCTGGACGGCTCACCTAAAATGACCGAGCTACGCCCTTTACTTGATCAGGCGAGGGAAAAAGGCATCGGTCTCGTGGGGATGAAAGCTGGACGATATTTAGCTGGGCGAGCTTGGCTTGGCTGGGGAAATCCCACCGCGTTCGACGACTTCTATGATAATGAGCTTTTGCAAGCAAAACTCTCTGAATTTCAAAAGAGCTACGCATTTGTTCTTGAGCATGGGCTGGATGTGGTTAATGCAGACATGCAAAATATGTTGCATCTGAAGGAGAACTTTGTCGCGGCAGCGACGTCGAGTCAGTACTTCAACGCTACTGCTTAGTGTCGAAAACACTTTTCTATCAGCCTCAGTGCGGAATCGCTGGGGATATGCATCTCGCCGCGCTAATTGACCTTGGCGTCCCTGAGGAGTTGTTAAGGTCAGAGTTATCCAAACTAGGGCTTGATTCAGAGTTCTCTCTGACGCTAACCACGCAACAAAAGTCCGGCATTCACGGAGTGCATGTTGATGTTGAGCCTAATTCGGAGAGCGTGCGCAACGAGCAGGACATCCTAGAACTGATCGCTCACGCCGATTTAAGGGAAAATGCTAAGGACATAGCTCGCAACTTGATCGCCTCGATTGCTATTGCGGAGAGCAAAATTCACCAAATCGAAAGAGACCAGGTCCATTTCCATGAGGTGGGAGCGGTCGATTCTATAGTCGACCTCGTGGGAGCAGCCATCTGCCTGGATCACCTAGCTCCGGAGCACATTATTTGTTCGCCCCCCGAATTAGGAGGAGGTTTTGTAACATGCCAGCACGGCAAGATACCTGTGCCGGCGCCAGCCACCCTTGAGATTCTCGAAGGCGTCCCATGTTGTTTTGGCGGGGTCAACGGAGAGTGCACGACACCGTCAGGTGCCTCTATCTTGAAAAATGTAGTCGATGAGTTCCAACCAAAAGGGCTGTTTTCCTCCTCGCAAACAGGATATGGCATTGGGACGAAGGACTTTGAAGTTCCAAATGTCCTGAGAATTTCCATAGGCGAATACGAGCATCCCGAATCACGAAACTCGAGCCCAGAGCACACGAAAATAGAGGCCAATATTGATGATATGAACCCGGAGCAGTACGAGCCTCTTATCGATGCGCTTTTTAGCGCCGGCGCCGACGATGTCTATATACTTCCTATGATCATGAAGAAAAGTCGGCCGGCGAACTGCCTAACGGTTTTGTGCCCATCACACAAAACTAAAGACTTGTCAGAGATCATCCTCAATCAATCCAGCACCATTGGCGTCAGGGAGATCCCTTTCCAAAAAGTAGTTCTACCTAGGGAAATCCGAAATATTAAAACAAGCCTTGGTTTGGTCAGGGTTAAAATCGTCTCTCAGCCCAATGGCGCGACTCGCTGGAAAGTGGAACACGATGACCTGCTTTCCTTAACTCAATCTAATAAAACACAAACCAACGATTACGCTTCAATTAAGCTCCAGGTCGATCGCGAGGTGGATCAAATCCTGTCTCGCGAATAATGCGAGGGTTACGCCACCGCTCCACTTCCTTTTAATCCTGCGATTTCACTTTCGGAAAGTCCCAACCCGGCCAAAATTTCTTGCGTGGCATTACCTGGAGCAACAGGCGGTGGTGGCATTTTCGGTTCAGTTCTGGAAAAACGCGGCGCGGGGGCTGCCTGCTTTATACCATTGACTGCTGTGAAGGTTCCTCGATCTGCATTATGTTGTTGCTCCATCGCTTCATCAAGGTTGAGTATGGGCGCGTAACAAATATCTGTACCCAACATAATCTGATCCCATTCATCACGGGTTTTTTCTTTAAATACCGACACCAATCTTTCTCTCATGGCCGCCCAATCCTGCCTACTCATCTGCTTGGCAAACTCGGGGTCACCAGCCAGTCCGGTCTTTTCCAGTAACAGGGCGTAGAATTGAGGCTCAATGGATCCAATGGAAATATATTTCTCATCTGAGGTCTCGTAGGTGCCATAAAAATGTGCGCCGCCGTCCAAAAGATTTTTCCCTCTTTCATGAGTCCAAACACCTTGGCTCATCAAACCGAAAATTGAATTCATCAGTAGTGCGGAGCCGTCGGTCATAGCAGCGTCTATCACCTGACCCTTTCCTGAACTGGATCTCTCAAAAAGCGCAGCCACAATTCCGAAGGCCAGCAGCATTCCTCCCCCACCAAAATCGCCAACTAGATTTAGTGGCGGAGTTGGTCTAGACCCCACCTCACCAATCGCATTCAATACGCCGGAGAGGGAGATATAATTAATATCGTGCCCTGCAGCATGAGCCATCGCACCGTTCTGACCCCAACCTGTCATTCTTCCATAAATTATTTTTGGATTACGCTCTAGGCAAATTTCAGGACCTAAACCCAATCGCTCTGTCACGCCTGGTCTGAACCCTTCTAGAAGAACATCTGCCGTCTCAATCAGCTTCAAAACGGTTTCAACACCGTCGGGGTTCTTTAAATCCACCCCAATACTCTTCCGGCCTCGCGCTAACACATCTGACTCCCGAGCTTCAGTCCCAACAGAGCCTGCTCTATCGACACGGATAATCTCAGCACCCATATCAGCCAACATCATTCCGCAAAAAGGCCCAGGTCCAATCCCCTGCAACTCGATTACACGCAAACCATTAAGTGGTCCCATCTAAACTTCTCCCCTACTCTTTTCAGGGTTCATTGTATGCAGGCTGTCCGGATCATTAAAGCCGCAAGCCAATCTTTTCTTATCAGAGCTTATTGCTTTATCTAGTTGCGCACGTAGAATTTCTCATCCTGGCAAGTTAGAGATCCCATGGTCGACATAGAAGAACTTCGAAAGCAGCATTTAGAGACTCAATTCGATCAGAAAGAATTCGTGTTATCGGCAGACAATCTCATTATAGCCGCGCGAGCATCAGGCGAAACCCGGGAAGAGTTCTTAGACCCGGAAAATGAAAACTTTCAAGCAACTCCTGCATTTTTATGCAGCCTTGCATCGGGCTCTACTCTTCCTATCGACTTCCCGTCATTAGGCGGCATTCCGATGGATGGCGGCAAAGCGGTTGAAATTAACGCTCCTGTTAAACCAGGTATCAAACTGACTGGGAAGACCAGTTTACATGAGATCTACGATAAAAAAGGCAGATCGGGCAGAATGATATTCATTGTGGTTAGGATGGATCTTTACAACGATGATGAAGAGCTTCTAGCCACCACAGACTCGAGACTCGTAATCAGGGAGAAGCCAGACTCATGAGTGTGAAGACTATCAGTGACGTCGAATTCGGAGAGGAGTTGCCGGTGTTCAATCCCGATACCAGCCTTGAAAATACTAGCGCCTTTGCCAAAGCGGTAGGCTGGGGAGGCCCTCGATTCGAAGATCATGACGGGGCAAGAAAAGAAGGTTTTCCAGGCGCCCTCGTTCCTGGGATTATGGGCATGGGTTTTCTAGTCAGTGCGATTCATAAATGGGCACCAGAAGGACAAATACAGAACATTGACACTGTATTTCGTGCCCCAATGCTCGCGGATACGCCAGCAATCATTAACGCAGTTGTTACAGATATTGATGAAGACGACGCGTTGGTCGAACTCGATATGACTATTAAAAATGAGAAAGACGAGACGAGGGTATTTGGAACCGCAAAAGTTAAGATTCCACCCAGTTAATCCCACTCAATCATCTTTAAAAGCATTTCAGTGCCGATTTTTTTTTCTGGCAGTGAATCCTTCACAACAGCCATTTTAGTTTCTGAGACAAATTGCTCCTTGCTCACGCCGATTCGAAGCTTTTCATCCCAAAAGATGGGCCTTCTAAAAAAAATATCGGCGTCGAAAAAGGTTGGAGTTCTCTTCGACCAAATCGCATGGGTTAGATAGTGCACACCCATCCCTCCTCCGATTATAGGCGCCCTAAACCCAGCTCGAGCTGCTGCCTCCTCTTCATAATGGATACTATTGCCCTCGACGCTATAGTCTCTCACCGCTCGTGGAGTAAGCTCCATAATTCCACCCATCGACAACTCTTTAACATCAGATATCAACGACGCAGGCCTTTCACCAGCCCCTAGTTTCGTTGAAACAGCTTCCATGTTTGGTTTTAGCGAGACGCGGCGAGCGGAAATGACCCTGTCCCCGTCACTAGAAAGAAAGGCAACATCTGTCTCAATTCGAAGACCCCTTGGAACGTTTGCAACGGACAGAATTTCTCCCGATACGGCAAGTTCCTGACCCAATACCGGCCTCTTGTGCATCGTGAGCCCTTGCAACATATTAATGTTGCCCTCAGCGCTTATCCCGCTCCTAATGCCCGCCTGTATCGCCAAGCCAATAAAAAAAGCAGGGTCGACATCCGTTCCAAAAACAGAGGGCTCTAGACCGCAAGCTCTTAACTTTTCGCGCTGGAAGTCAAGCGAGACAGATATCTCCTCCTCTGCATATCTGAAACCTGGCACGGGCTCTTGCCATTCTGGCTTTGCCTGGCCAGCCATACTACCTAAACATGTGTGTTCCGCCGCAGATGGTCAAGGCTTGCCCTGTTACGTAGGCGCTTGCATCTGAAGCAACGAATACTGCTATCCCTTTGAAATCGTCAGACTCGCCAAATCTGCGAAGAGGCGTCGAGTCTGTAACCCGCTGCGCTGCTTCCGGGTTATCCCAGAGAGCTTTCGCAAAGTCGGTTTTAATCAGCCCAGGGCACAACGCATTTACGCGAACGCCCTTCGGCCCCCACTCCGAAGCCAGATTTCGGACTAAAGCGATATCAGCCATTTTAGAGATGTTATAGGTGCCCAGTGTATCTGATGGTCCAAACGCCCCGACGCTGGCCGTAATCATTATCGAGCCTTTGCCTTTGTCCAGCATATCTGGCGCAACCATCTGGCAGAGCCAATGGTTAGAACGTAGATTTGAATTCATCGTTTTATCGAACGCTTCGTCAGGAATATCCGACATCGATCCATAAAAAGGATTGACCCCAGCATTCGCTATGAGCGTATCAATAGGACCAAGTCTTTCACGTGTCTCATCCACAAGGGACTGAAGTTGCTCTTTGTAACCAATATTACAGGCAATCGCTATTGCTCTCTCTTCTCC
>CAJXCK010000086.1 GCA_913051785.1 uncultured Gammaproteobacteria bacterium | reverse complement strand
TGCTCCCTCACGAGCTCATCGCTCCAAGCCGAGTAATTCTCCACCGGACGCATCATGAGACGGCTATAAGTAATATGACAAACAACTCTCAATCCCTCCGTTTTCCTCACGTAATTGGAATGCCAAATATTTCCATCCCAGATTGCAACTGAGCCCGGCTCGCACTCGATAGGCTGAGCTCCCTCCAGAGCCTCAATTTCATCGTGACTAGGATGTCGTTTGAGCTCAGCTGTGTTAGGTATTATCAGAGTGGCCCCATTTTCCTGTGTATATGAATCACATGCCCAACACGCGGTGAGAAGCATATTATGAGCCGGAAACGGAGCCGGGAGCCAATTATGATCAGCATGAAGACCGATAGAGGGAGAACCCTTAGCTCTTACGCTCGCCGCTACCTGGCTAAGTAAAAATCCGCGGCCGACGGAAAACTCCGCCAGCGCCATCAATTTGGGGGCTAAAACCGCCCTACCAAACAAAGGGTCTTTTTTGAGCAACATCTGAGCTCCACCCGTGGAGCCTGCTATCTCAAGTATTTTCTTACGAAAAGCTTCGTTAAATTCATCGCCTAAAACATTTTCTACAACGGTCCACCCTTTTTCTCCTAGCTCTCGACAATTCTGTTCCAGACCTAATTTTCTTATTTCAGGCGCCAGCTCTTCTGAAATGTCTCCAGGAACGATCGTATCGGTAAATAATTTTCGCGCTTGCTTTTGCACTTTCCCCACCTCCCGGCTATCAAGCGTCTAAGAGATTATAACCAGTCGCAAGATCGTGCAAACTTCAGCCCTGAAAGATCAAGGGCCTTCTGGAAAACCAATGCCCTTTTGATAGACTGACTTTGAGATGATTATTTTCAAGTTATAAAGGTGAGTATAAAAACGTACCGACTTGGGCTCCTGCTTTTCACAGGTTTAATAGTGAATGCTTGCGGCGGCGGGGGTGGTTCGGGATCATCGCAAAATCTTAGTCAGAGCTCTTCCTCCCAAAGTAATACGAGCTCGAGTCAAACCGATTTCGAAAAAGGCATTTTCTCTCCAGCAAGTACTTATGCTGATATGTGTGGCGCTCCCAGGTCCGGTATCGACTCCTCAACCGGATCAGCTTTTCCAGATGGCCAAGGGACCTTCGTAGATGAAAATAATTGGATACGAGCTTGGAGCAACGACCTTTACCTCTGGTACAGCGAGATAGAGGATGTTGATCCCGAATCTTATTCCGGATCTACAAGCGCGGTTTTAGAATATTTCGACCTGATGAAATCATTTGAAACTACCGCGTCTGGCGCTAGTAAAGATCGCTTTCACTTCACTTATGACACTGAAGAATGGAACGCCTATTCTCAATCAGGAGTCACGGCGGGCTATGGCGCCGAATGGGTGCTCCTCTCTAGTAGCGCACCGAGGAAAATCCTCGTCGCTTATACCGAACCTAACTCACCAGCAACGACTGGCGATGCTAATCTGGCGAGAGGCGCAGAGATCCTCACAGCAGATGGCGTAGACGTGGTAAACGGAACGGATACGGAAACCTTGAACGCAGCGTTCTGGCCCGCGAACACAGGTGAGACCCACACCTTTGAAGTCAAAGATCTTGGTAGCCAGGAGACAAGAACCATCTCTTTGACGTCTGCTTCCGTGACAATCGACCCTGTCCAAAATGTCAAAGTCCTAGAGACGGATTCTGGCAAGGTCGGTTATCTCACTTTTAATAACCATATTGCCACCGCAGAGTCGGAACTTATTTCTGCCATTACTACCCTTTCTGAATCAAACGTTACCGATTTAGTGCTCGATTTAAGATACAACTCAGGAGGCTATCTCGCTATCGCCAGCCAACTTGCTTACATGATCGCTGGACCATCAGCGAGTGGTCAAACTTTTGAGCTTTTGCAGTTTAACGACAAACATCCTTCAACAAACCCCGTGACGGGTAACGCTTTGACGCCGACCCCATTCTACTCTAACTCTATCGGCCTATCTGAGAGTGAGGGCAGCGCACTCCCGTATCTGAATCTCTCGAGAGTCTTCGTACTGACAAGCGCCGATACCTGCTCCGCATCGGAAGCGATAATGAATGGACTACGAGGGATTGATGTAGAGGTTATTCAAATCGGCGATACCACTTGCGGAAAGCCTTACGGTTTTTACGGTCTTGATAACTGCGGGACAACTTACTTCTCTATCCAATTCAAGGGCGTAAACGCCAAAGGGTATGGGGACTACTCTGATGGTTTTTCTCCAGCTAATACAACAGCAGTCGAAGGAGAGCCATTGCCAGGTTGCGTGGTAAGCGATGATTATCAGCACGCTTTGGGTGACGCGAGTGAAGCGATGCTGAGTGCGGCGCTAAACTATCGAAGCACGTCTGGCTCATGTCCTGCTTTACCAGTCGCGCAAAGCGAGATGAGAAACGCGCGATCAGCCAGCGCTAACACGCTGGGCGGAGCAATGCATTCAACCCTGCAAAGACCGAACACGCCAGGCAGAGTAGCACTCAAGCGGTTTAATCATTGACTTCAATAAATGGTCAATCGAGAAACCAGGTTCTGTTACAAAAAATTGACCTGATAACCTACAGTATCTTGACGTAGCCAATATTGGGCGGAGAACACCATGGTCATGAAGAAAACAAATCGAAGCGTCTTGCTCGTCGAGGACCACAAAGAACTGGCTGAGACCGTCGGAGAATATCTCGAGGCGAGTGATTACATCGTCGACTATGCTGCTGACGGTCTGACCGCCCTTCACCTTGGCGCTACAAATACTTACGACGCGATTATCCTCGATATCATGCTTCCTGGTGTCGACGGGCTTACCGTGTGCCAAAGACTGCGTGATGATGCGGCACTCACTACACCAATCATCATGTTAACAGCTAGAGATCAATTGACAGATAAGTTAAAAGGCTTTGAATCCGGCGCTGACGATTATCTGGTCAAGCCATTCGATATGCCAGAGCTGGAAGCCCGGCTCGATGCAGTTATAAGACGAAGCCAGCATTTGGAAAGAGAATTTTCTATCGCGGATTTGAAACTCAACCTAGATACAATGGAGGTGACGAGACAGGAACATTCACTAACTCTATCAAGGACCCTCTTCAACATCCTCTACATTTTAATGCGCGAGTCACCGAAGGTCGTAACTAGAGCATATTTAGAGAAGGAACTCTGGGGTGACGAGCCACCCGACAGTGATACGCTGCGGAGCCACATCTATAACTTGAGAAGAATTATTGATAGACCTTTCAACGAGCCTCTATTGCAGACTCGCCAGGGTCAAGGCTATTGCCTGAAAGACTTTTCAGTAGAACAGTAACTCTCAAACATTGATAGACAACATCGTCTGGTTGAGATCCGACCTACGTGTCAGGGACAACCCTGCCCTGTCATCGGCGATGGAGCAAGGCCCGACAGCTTGCGTCTATCTTCTAGCGCAGAAAACATGGTCCCAACATCACTGGGCACCATACAAGGCTGCCTTCCTTCTTCGCGTTCTTGAAAGCCTTGCTGAACAATTAGCGAAACTCGGTGTTCCGCTTCAGGTTATTGACGCACCTCATTTCGATGATGCTACCGATCATTTGCTTCAGTTTTCTCGCGAGATTGGCGCTAAAAAACTCTTCTTCAATAGAGAATACCCGTTGGATGAAAAAGTGCGGGACGAGAAGGTACATAACGCTTTGGAAAAAAATGGGGTCGCGTGCGAACTTCATGACAGTTTCTTAGTCTTCCCGCCAGACAGCATCTTAAAAGATGACGGAAGTCCCTATTCGGTTTTCACTCCTTTCAAAAGAAAGTGGTTAGCTAGAGCCGAGGGTGAGAATTTGAGAAGCCTACCCTATCCCCAGCGACAGCAATCGATAGTTTTAGATACCGAGATACCCGGAGAAATCCTCTCGACAAAAGCGAGCTTTGGCCAAAACCTGTGGCCAGGTAACCACAAGCATGCTGACGATCTTTTAGAAACATTCCTAAACCGAAAAATCGATCACTATCATAATGAACGCGACTTTCCGGCAGCAGACGGCACCAGCAAATTATCACCATATCTTTCACTGGGAGTTATCTCGCCGAGAGAATGTTTGGAAAAAGCTCAGACCCTTCAACGAGCCAACTCAATAAACTCTAACGAGGGCATAGAAACATGGGTGAGCGAGTTAATCTGGAGGGACTTTTATACTCATGTTCTGGCACAAAATTCACGAATCTCTCGCGGAAAAGCGTTTAAGGCGGAAACCGATAAAATTGAATGGAATGTTAATGAGGAGTGGTTTGAGAGGTGGGCCAAAGGTGAAACCGGATTCCCCATAGTGGATGCTGGGATGCGCCAATTAAATACGACAGGCTGGATGCACAACCGTCTTCGAATGATTACCTCACAATTTTTAACGAAGCACTTGTTCATCGACTGGAGGCGAGGTGAGAAGTACTTTCTCTCCCACCTAGTAGACGGAGAATTCGCGGCGAACAATGGAGGCTGGCAATGGAGCGCCTCAACCGGCACCGACGCCGTTCCCTATTTCCGCATGTTCAATCCGCTTAGACAATCCGAACGTTTCGACCCCGACGGCACTTTTATCAGAGAACAAATTCCAGACTTAATCGACGCCAACCCAAAATTTTTTGCTAATTCGGCTGCTCAACACGATCTCGTTTCAAGCTATCCGCCTCCGATGATTAACCTCAAAGAAGAGCGAGAACGAACTCTGAAAAGGTGGAAGCGTTTCAACCAAACGCTATCGTAACTTCAGTTCCCTCGCCAACATGGCTTTGTACTGTGATACGCCATCCGAACTGATGCACTAGACGCTTTACTATCGAGAGGCCCAAGCCGTGACCAGAACTATTCGCTCTCACTTTCTCCCCTCTAAAAAAAGGATCGAAGGCCTGATCTACTTCCTTTGAGGTCATGCCCACCCCAGTGTCTCGAACTATTATTTCGCTACTGGACAGCTCTATTTCTACACTACCCTCCTGTGTATAAGCGATCGCATTTCGCAATAGATTTATGACCAAGATTTGAATGACACGCTCGGGAGCCCTTAACCAGAGCTCCGCTGATTCGATCATCGAGAGTTTGATATCCCTACCCTGTGCCATCGGCGCGACCTGATCGATGTACTCTGGAATTAGTTCGTTTATTTTTACTTTATCCTTTGGGGGCTCCAACTCCTCACCCCTTGCCAGCAGCAGTAGGGTTTCAATAAGGCCTTCCATGTCTAGAATTGTCCGCCGCATTCTCGCTAGTGCTTTTTCATCCGCAGCACTTCTTTCCTTGTCCTTCTGCAGCAAATCTAGCGAGCCTTTGAACACCGCTATGGGTGTCCTTAGCTCGTGACTCGCGTCACGAGTAAAAATCCTTTCACGGTCAATAAAAGCATCCAGTCTTGATGTGAAATGATCCATCGCATCTATCATTACATCGACTTCGGCGTTAGCGAGCCCTCTCATATCGAGGATGTCTTGCGTCAACTCGTGGGTTTGACCAAAACGATACTCTTCTAAATAGTCTGCTAGACGAACGATTGGCGAAATCGCTTTGTGCGATAGCCGATAGGTTAAAAATGATAGGCCGTAGATAAGTACTAAAGCGACACTCAGCGGCAAGATGCCGAAATAGAAAGCCAGCTCTGATACGTTCTCATTGTCGAACACCAGGTATAGCCTGGCTCCATTACGTTCACTGACATATAAGGTCGGTTGCTTCCCGGCAAAGGTCACTCGCCCCAAAAAACCATCAACATAGGACCTGAGCTCCCCGGGAACGTCTTGAATATTATTTTCTAATGTAATGTAACCTCTCAAATTTGCCGTATCTGGAAGGGCCTGCAAGTCATCTGCCTGATACAACGACCAGAAGTATTCGGCTTCAGCCTCCAAGGCTTCTTGCACTAAAAAATCTTGGACTATAGTGTTGGTGACATAGATGCCGGCAATAACAACCAGGCTGATCAAGCCAACTTGTAGAGAGAGTACTCGTACGAGCTTAACCCCAAGCCCACTTTTTTTGGGTGCCTCCGTCATCGTGTGGACCTCGCTGTCTCATTGGCAATGCCATGAGGGTCAGCGCCAACATCCCCTCGCGTCGACTTCATAAAATGTCGTTCAGCCTTATCGGCGCTATCCGCGATCCGAAAGAGAGCATAAAAGACAACAAGCCACGACCCTGATATTGCCAGGAGGCCCATATTTGAGTTAATTAAGACGGCATCGAATTGAGCTCCGGCCAAGTAAGAAAAAGGAGCAGATGCTGCGAAAAGTGTGGCCGCCAGTATTGGTCGGCTGACGAAAAAACTTAGCACTTCAAAGATTGATAGCCCCAAACCGACCCACAAAAACGTTATCCAAAGTGGAGCAAGTTGCAGAGGACCAAAGGAAAGAGTATCGGCCCCGTAATCTAGAATGCCCGCGTAGATCCAAAGTGCGTCAAGCACCGTGCCGACTAACCCTAAAACGATAAAAAAGGGGTATTCCTTTCTCCACCTTCGTTGAAGGTGGCATGTCAGAAACATACCTGCTAAGACGATACCACCATAAAAAGTTCCCCCGATAACGCAGGCTGCCCAAGCAAATTTCAAAAGAACAATATTCGTAATCCGTAAACTGTTGCCGAACGTCATCCAGACCGGAACATTCAGCCCACCTTTGTTATCTGATTTATCCATCCACGCAGTTTAATAGAAGAGACGACTCGCCAAAGTCTTAAATATCCCGTGAATTAGTCGTGAAACACCCCGATCGTGGGGTTCACTGATGCTTCACTAAAAAACATCAAGCATTGGCGCCATGCATCATCCTCTAGTAACAACCTTTCTTATCATTTTCGCCTGTTCCACGACTGCTTGCGCCGGTCGATCCGGCTCGGAAAATCCCTCCTATCCCGCCGCATATCGCGCGGCACTTGTTGAAACAGAACAATCGGCGCCTGTTCGCAATAGGGATCTGGAGCTTTTCATCAAGTTCTTGGAGAGTATTGGGACGCCAGGGAGCGCCAAAGCTGCTTCAGAATTATATTCTGAGAACATTCATTTCAGCGATGCACTGATCTTGACGAAGGACAAGCAGGTCATCGTTAAGCATTTCTCCGACTTAGAAGCAGCTGGCAACAAAGTCAAGGTTACAATGCATCAGAGGATACTCTCCGGTAACGACATTTTTCTGGTCTGGTCAATGGAAGCCCGCTTCACACCGATTAGAAGGGAGATGATAAGCGACTCCCTGGGAGTGACCCATCTCAGGTTTGACCGAAATGGAAAAGTCATCCTTCATCAGGATTTCTGGGACAGCACAGAAGGCTTTTTCCGACATATTCCTGTGCTTGGTTCAGTAGTCAATTCAGTAAGGCGCCGCGTCGCAAATTGATATGGCAGAAGCGCTGACCCTATCTCTACTCGTTGTTGTGATGTTCTCAGTCATCAGCTGGGCCTTAGCTTGTTTTCTTAAAGATGCCTCAATCGCAGACCTTTTTTGGCCTATCTATCACGCTTTGGCCGCAGCAACTTACCTATATTTGGCCCTAGCAGCAGAAACATCAGCTCTAGCTATCGTTTTCGCTGTCTTAATCTGTATCTGGGCATCGCGTCTTTTTCTGCACTTGTTCTTCAGAAGGTTAGGCCAGGAAGAGGACCACCGCTACGCTGCCATTAGAGCAAGGAACCAGGAAAATTTCTGGTGGCAAAGCTTCTTTACGATATTCCTGATGCAATCTAGTTTGGCTTGGCTGATATGCGCCCCATTTAGCTACGTGATTCTAAGCGCACAGTCTTTTTCTGCCTTGCACGGCCTCGGTCTACTCGTCATGGCGTGCGGGCTGATATATGAATGGATCGCTGACGAGCAACTAAAAAATTACCTCCGTAGAGACTCTACAGATGACAGAGAAAAACCTGACGTATTGGTCAGAGGACTATGGAAGTTTTCGCGTCACCCGAACTATTTCGGAGATTGGACGTTCTGGCTCGGGGCAACCATTGTTGCGATCGCGGCGGGCGGATTGGGGGCTTGGCTGGCGATTTTAAATCTCGTGCTCATTTACTGGCTACTTACCCGTTTCACGGGGGTGGCTCGTGCAGAGCAAACGCTACCGATCAGAAGGCCAAGCTATAACCACTACATAGAAAGTACCCCCGCGTTTTTCCCCTCCTTTCTTCATTCTCCATTGGCTGCCAGAACGAGTAACGAAAAAACTTTAGGCTTCGCCGTCACCCTGCTAACCGTATACGCTATCAGTTCCCCCCAAATTTCCTATGGCGATGAAGACAACATATACGAGTCAGTTGAGACGGAAGTTTGGATGTTCGATGCCTTCATCGGAAAGAAGAAGATAGGCGAACATCAATTCGAAGTCATCAGGTCCAGGGATAAAATCACAGCTAAATCTGCGGCATCTTTTGAATACAAAGTTCTTAAAATTCCTCTGTTTAAGTACGAGCATTCGGTTGTTGAGGTTTATGATTCCCAGAGCTGTTTGAAAAGCATCTCAAGCGAGACCACAACCAACTCAAAGCGGATACAGCTACTGGGCGAAAAAAAAGGAGACAACTTTTTCGTCACGGGTACCAACGAGGCAATCTTTGGAGGAGCCTGCCTCATGCCCTTCGCGTATTGGTCCCCAAGGCTGCTTGATCAAAAGGCTCTCATAAACGGCCAGACTGGCATGATTACTCCCATCAAAGTTCGAAGCGTGGACTCGGGAGATAACGAGAAAAATTATGTCTTATCCGGTAAGGATTTGGACATTGAGCTATCGTATTCCAGCGAAGACAAATGGACAGGCCTTCAATCAAAACTACCTCTCGGAAGAACACTGAAGTACGAACTAGCAAGTTACCGGCGATCAGTTCCGGAACTGGTATCCTTGAGCATTAGCCGCAACTAATCCCAGCAATACTGCACGGTCAAAAACCCTATACTTAGATCCTTAGGGAGAATGAACATACATACAACTCGCAGCAATAGGAATTCGGATAATAACTTTAAGTTTATCTATAAATTTATAAGATAGTAGCTACCGCCCCCGTAGCGCAGATATTATTCGGCCACTAGATTTGACCGTTTATCTACTAGGGGAGTAAACAACTATGCGTATAAGAGATACGTTTAAAGTCCTATTGATGGCTGCTTTCAGTATCGGGTCCTTTGGACCTATAACCTCTGCGTTTGCGGAAGATGAAGAGGAGAGGCGCCAAATTGAAGAGGTCATTGTGACCGCCGAGAGGATTCAGTCCACGGTTTCTGATACGTCGATTTCAATCACAGCGGTAACGTCTGAGATGCTCGAGGATCTGGGTATTCAGTCAGCGGATGAGTTCGTCAATTTTATACCAGCAACGACTCGCGATACGTACGATATCCGAATTCGTGGTGTGGGCCGAAACTTCCGAGCACTGGGCGGTGACCCGGGTGTGGCAACCTACTATAACGACGTTTACTCCGAGGATGCTTTGATTGCGCTCACAGAAAACGCGTTATTTGATGTTGAGCGGATTGAGGTACTTCGAGGACCTCAAGGAACAGTTTACGGACGTAATTCAATTGGTGGCGCCATCAACTACATCACCAAACGCCCATCAGAGGAGCAAGCTGCTCTTTTAAGGGTCCAATTAGGTAGTGATGCAAACCAGGAGTTCTATGGCGTACTGAGCGGACCACTTAAAGTATCGCAAGGCACCGCAGGCTATCGCTTAACAGTATCTGATCGGGATAGAGACGGATGGCAGGAAGGTCAGTTCGGCGCTCCGAATACAGATAGCGTAAATGATCAAAATGCATCACTTTCAATAGAGATGGATCCCACAGACAGACTTTCCATGTTTATGAGAATCAACAAGCGGAATTCCTCACGTATAGTCGGTAACGGGATGATCATTGATGAGGGTTGGGGCGATTTCCGCGGAACAAGACGTACTGATCAGTATGCGTTTGGTATCCGATCCGTCACAGCCGACACAGCTGGTGCGACTCAGTTCATTCACCCAACGACTGGTGTCGTTGCCTACGGCGCGGATATCCGACCGGGTGTGGATACAGCATCCAGCTCTATGCCCAACCCAGCCTATGGTAGCAACGCTTACATGAATGGTGCGGGTGACTTTGATGCGGTAGAAGCCGAGTCGCTCACAAACGGAGGAACCAGCGAAGGTTTTGATCAGCAAGGTGCTCAACTCACGGTTGCTTATGAATTGAATGACCGAGCCAGTTTAAAGTACATATTTGGTTACGGTGATTTTGATTACACGTACGTTCTGGATACCGATTATTCGAACAGCGAGATGATCAATACGGGTAATACGGTTTTAGAGGACGTTTGGAACTTGTCTCACGAACTACAGTTATTCTGGGACATCACGGACGATATCTTCCTAACTTCCGGCGTTTACTTCTTTGCGAGTGATAGACTGCAGAACTTTACAATCAACGCCTACAACTCACAAAATAGAGTAAATAAGCCTGCTAGCTATGGTCCACTAGGGACTTTTCTTGGCTACATGGGGGCCCAGTATCAAAATCCGCACTTAGATCTACCCGACGCCATAGAGAACTTCACCTATTACGGTTTATGGGGCGGGGATCCGGACGGGGATCTTTACCGTGGCATCAATACCAACTACATTGAGCAGACCGCTATTTATACGCAGGCCGAGTGGACGCTAAACGAGTCCTGGGCAGTCAAATTCGGTCTACGATATGCGGAAGATAATAAAGACGTACTAGAGCGACGAGGATATTACTTCGAGAACTGGTTCCCATTTGCATACATCGGGCCAGATATTCCTAGTCTTAGGCCAGCTTGGGATGGACTAGTCGCGGCCTATGGTCTGGTTGATATGGATACGGCGAGAGCTAATGGAGTCACTGACCTGGCCTTGGTTAATATCTTGATGGGCAACGCGACACCGAACTTTGTTCAATCGCCCTTGGCTTATGACCCATCGCTGCCTCTGCTTAA
>CAJXCK010000085.1 GCA_913051785.1 uncultured Gammaproteobacteria bacterium | reverse complement strand
GATTTGCGAGGATAAGTTGGCCAACAATTTCAGCTGCGTTCAAATTTGCTCTAAATCCCTGTTTGCCCGTAGAGCAAAAATCACATTTCAGCGCACAACCGACTTGAGAGGATACACAAAGCGTGTTCCTGTCTCTCTCTGGAATCAAAACCATCTCTACAAAGTTTCCTCTCTCTAGCCCAATCGACCATTTCCTAGTTCCATCCTTCGAATGTCTTACAGCGCCTAGTCTAGGAAGGTCAAAAGAGTAGTTCGATGACAACCAACTCCGGAAGCTTTTCGGTAAGTTTGTCATCTGCGACATATCTGTCACCTTGTCGTGATACAACCATTTGAGGAGCTGATCTACTCTGAAACTTTGTAGTTTGTTCTCCACCACAATTTCAGAAAGCTTTTTCCGATCAAGGCTGTAAATGCTGGTACGGTCCATTAGAGATCTGAACTATCGGGGGA
The DNA here is from genome assembly GCA_913051785.1 of uncultured Gammaproteobacteria bacterium. Classification (GTDB taxonomy): domain Bacteria; phylum Pseudomonadota; class Gammaproteobacteria; order Pseudomonadales; family Azotimanducaceae; genus UBA4421. Next base: position 10,550 of record CAJXCK010000085.1, on the reverse strand, counting down.
AAACGTCCGATTCCTGAAAGAAAAAATTTATTTCTCTTTTAGCTGATTCGGGGGAGTCGGATCCGTGAACAGCATTAGCATCTATAGACTCTGCAAAATCCGCTCGAATTGTTCCAGGCTCTGCCTCTTTTGGATCCGTTGAGCCCATAAGCTTTCTATTCGCTAAGATTGCGCCCTCTCCCTCCAAGACCTGTATCATGACAGGGCCAGATCTCATGTAAGAGCAAAGGTCTCCATAAAACGGTTTGCCATCGTGTTCGGCATAGAAGCCCGCCGCCTGCTCCTCTGATAAAAGAAGCATCCTAGACGCAATAATCTTAAGACCCGCTTTTTCGAAGCGAGAGTAAATCTCCCCAATTAAATTACGAGCAACAGCGTCAGGCTTTACTATCGAAAAGGTTCTTTCTAAACCCATGTTTTCCTCCAGAAATTTAATCCTAACTCCGGAAAACAAGTTCCAGAGATGGGCCAATCAAAAGACCCGAGAATTATACGCTCGCTTATTCTGCAATCAATCGATTGATAACAGTGCAAATCTCCCTGGAGGCATTTTTGACGTCTTCGGCAGTCGTATACCTTCCAAAACTAGCTCGAATTGACGAGGCCGCATGATCCTCTGTTAATCCCAAGCCCCGAAGGACATGGGAAGCCTCTATTTTCTCAGAGTTACATGCCGATCCTGTGGAAACCGCTATTCTCGACGCGGCCAGTAGCAAGGTTTCACCGTCTACTCCAGAGAAGCCAAAATTAAAAATACCTGGAAAATGAGCTTCGGAATGGCTGTTTTGAAAAAAACCTGGCAGATTCGAAACGTTCTCCAAAAACAGGCTCTTTAGGGTCTGCAAACGTTCCAATTCGACTAACTGAGACGAGCTCATTAATTTTGCGGCCTCAGAGAGACCGACGATTTGATGGGTCGCGAGAGTGCCCGGCCGGATCGACATCTCTTGGCCACCACCATGAAGCTGCGGCATTATTTGCTTTTGTGTAGCTTTACTAATGAATATGAAACCCACACCTTTAGGTCCATATATCTTGTGCCCGGAAACAGAAATCATATCCAAGCATTGTTCTTTTACGTCTATTCTGAGCTTTCCAAAACTTTGCGCCGCATCAGTATGAAACAATACGCCCTTTTCTTTGCAAAGGGAGCCTATGTCTTCTATTGGATTGATATTTCCTAACTCATTATTTACGTGCATTACCGAGACGACCGAAGAAAGCCCCTCTTTTATCACATCCGCAATTTCGGCAGTGGTTACAGTCCCATCCTTATTTGGTTGAACGTAATCAATCTGATGACCTTGCCTTTCAAGATAACTACAGCAATCTAAAATCGCTTTATGCTCTAAGGAGCTGGTTATTAGATGCTTTTTAGTTTGGGAATCGGAATATATCCCTTTCAAGGCGAGATTGTCAGCTTCGGTGGCACCAGAGGTCCAAAATATCTCGCTAGGATCCGCGTTGATTAGCTCTGCTACCGATGACCTGGCTTCCTCTACCGCCTCCTGAGCCTCCCACCCATACACGTGAGACGAAGAGCCAGAATTTCCGAACTGACCTTCGCGGGACATAAAGGGCAGCATCTTTTCTAGCACCGCCTCATCTATCGGGGTTGTTGCCGCGTAATCCAAGTATATCGGTCGATTCATCAGAATCTCGTCTTTCTAACCGGCTAACCTCTCAAGTAGTGTATGGCCGAGGGTTGACCGAGATTTCTTTCTCTGAGCCTATCTAGCCACCCCATAATGTCAGACCAGGCATCGATATCTTTTTTGACCTGAGAGAACGGCATTTCATGAATACCCATTCCAAACTCGAACGCTCTGGTGTAATTTTGCGAGTCTCGCAAAGTTGCGACTACGGGTATGTCCAAGCTCGATAAAAATTTTCTCAGCTGGCTGTAGACTCGTGTGTTAGCTCTTACCCGGTTAGCGATTATTCCTATTTTAAGATCCGGTCTCGGAATCTTCGCCACCAGCAGTAAATCAGAAATACACTTCATAACCGCATGGATATCGATGTCCGATGGCATGACGGGAATCAGTATTGCGTCCACGCCTCTCGTTGCACTGATCAGATCTTGCCTCGTTAGTCCAGCGGGAGTGTCTATAACAGCTAAATCAGAGTTTTCTGGTGTTCGAAGATGCCAAGTCTTCGTTACCTGAAGAGAGTTCTGAAACCCTTCAGTCCCAATTATCGAAGCTAAACTGGCTGGTCGATTAGCCAGCCAACGGGTGCTGGAACCTTGCGGGTCTAAATCGATAAGGGCAGGCTTCAAACCCGTACAGGAAAGGGCCGAAACCAAATTCGTAGTTACGGTGGTTTTCCCTGAACCACCCTTCGAATTCATGACTACTATTTTTCGCAAGAAATCATCCAATGAGCTAACGGGCCGAATATATTCTACTAAATCTCTCTCAGGAACAAGTCATTCGCACGAATCAAAAACACTATAACCACCGCTCATTTCGCACTGACGTCACTAGACTCTGTCAGCTTTTTTATAAAACCATGCAGAATTTGAACTTCTGAGTGATCCAAAGAATTCCTCATTAACATTCGCCTAATCCTTTGTAAGACTAATCCAGGGTTTTTTTCTGACAAATAACCACTGATATAAAGAGATCTCTCAATTTGCGCGATCAAAGCCTCAATCTTATCTTGCGAGGCTCTTGGTCTGTCCCAAACCCTTTCTTCACTAGCTGGATTGCTGAGCATGGGCTTGTTCTCTGGAGCTTCATTCGCTTTCGTTTTAAAAAAAACAAAAAGCTCATAAGCCACTATCTGGACTGCCATTGCTAAGTTTAACACTCCATATTCTTCGGAGGCTGGTATCTGCAAGTGGACATGGCATTTCTGTAATTCCTCGTTCGTCAGACCAGAATCCTCTCTACCAAACAAAATTGCTGTCGATGAACCTGGATTCAAATTGGCCAACTTCGGCCCCAGCGATCTTGGCTCCAAGATTCTAGGTGAAAGCTGCCGAACACGAGCACTGGTGCCCACAACGAATTGCGCGTCGCTTAAAGCCTCTTCAAGAGTTTGTAAGACGATCGCCTTTTCAAGGATGTCTGTCGCATTCGCAGATCTCCATAATGCCTGCGGATCAGGATAGCGGCTTGGAGCCACCAGCACGAGATTCTTCAAATCCATAGTCTTCATAGCCCTTGCAACGCTACCAATATTGCCGGGATGTTGTGGCTCTACCATCACTATCGATATTTTCTCAAGCATATTCGCGACGACTTATTGTGTTTAATTCAAATGGCTATAGGATGCTCTGAGCCAATTTCGGACAGTTCAATGCGACCCATGGCTTCAATAGCTTTAAAAGCGGCCCGCAAGGCCGGGGACTTCATATTGCGATCTATGGACAGGCCAGACCATTGGAAAGTCGAGACCAAAGCGCGAAACGATTTTGTATCAAATGTCGACAAAACCTCAGAGCAAATTATCGTAGAGCAAATAAGAGAAACATACCCAGACCATAGTATCTTGGCTGAAGAATCTGGAAAAGAGACAAAATCAGGCGAATTCACTTGGATCATTGACCCCCTTGATGGAACTTTGAACTTTCTTCAGGGATTCCCTCATTTTTCAATATCGATCGCGATTATGAGAGATAAAACGTTGGAGCACGGAGTGATCTTCGATCCCTTGAGAGCCGAGGAGTTCGTCGCGAGTCGCGGTTATGGAGCCCAACTTAATGGAAAACGAATCCGAGTAAGCTCCCGCTCTAAACTAGCTGAATGTGTGTTGGGTACCGGCATTCCGCCGGGAAGTATTTCCAACCGACTCGATGAATATATGATGGGTCTCAGGCAACTTACTGGAAAGTGTCGAGGTATCCGACGAGCAGGCAGCGCCGCTCTCGACTTAGCATATGTTGCCGCAGGGAGGACGGATGGTTTTTGGGAGATGGGACTAAGTCAATGGGACACCGCAGCTGGCATCGTCCTGGTGAGGGAGGCTGGAGGTTTTGTCAGCGATTTAGAGGGAGGTGAAACCTACTGGGATTCAGGTGACATTTGCGCAGCCAATCCCAAGGCTTGGAGAGAGATAATCAAGGAACTCAGGCCGAGCCCCTCATAGGACCACTTCTTCCGTTTCCGGCACCAGTAAATCTTCTCTTTTTATACCTAACCTTAACAACACTGAGGCGGCAACATAAATGGAAGAGTAAGTTCCAATGACTACCCCAATAGTCAACGCAGATGCAAACCCCCGTATTACTTCTCCACCAAAGATCAGGAGAGAGACGAGAACAAAAAGAGTTGTCAATGAAGTTACCAAAGTCCTACCGAGTGTCTGATTGAGAGACTTATTGACAGTATCCAGAGCCGATCGCTTTGCAAGTCGACGAAAGTTTTCTCTGATACGGTCGCTTACTACGATGGTGTCGTTTAGTGAATAACCGATCACTGCTAACAGGGCTGCCAAAACCGTTAAATCGAAAGTCCACTGAAAGAATGAAAAGACTCCCAAAACGATAACGACATCATGAGCCAACGCGATAACAGCCCCTATAGAAAATAGTTTAGTAAACCGAAACAAGATATAGATCATTACCACAATAAGTGCAGCCAAAAGAGCCAATCCGCCATCTTCCGCGAGCTCATCACCCACGGCAGGTCCTACAAAACTGGCTTGGCGAAGGCTCGCACCTGGAAATCGCTCCGATATGGAAGAGTAAATTTGGTCACTAAGCTGGGACCCTTCCTGACCAATCGTAGGGGGAACACGGATCAGAAGATCCCTATTGCTTCCAAAATATTGAACCGTTCCATTTTCGAACCCGGCACCCACCAAATGATCGCGGACTAATTCAGTTTCAATTTCACTCTCAAAACCAATCTCAACCAGCGAGCCACCGGTAAAATCTAATCCCAAATTCATTCCTTGAACAAAGAAAGAGCCAATGGACAACGACAGCAGCACTAACGAAAAGCCAAGAGCAACGCGTCTTTTACTCATGAAGTCAAAATCAAACTCTTTCATATAGTGAGCGCCTGCAGGTTCCGATTTCCGTAAATCAAATTGACGAGGGCCCTCGTCACCAGTATCGAAGAGAACATCGATGTCACGATTCCTACCGCCAAAGTCACGGCGAACCCTTTGACTGGTCCGCTACCTATCGAGAGCAAAATAATAGCCACAAAGAAAGTAGTTACATTCGCGTCTGTGATTGTTAGAAGTGCGCGGTCAAAACCTGCCTGGATGGCTTTTTGCGGGCTTCTGTCCTTTAATTCTTCCCTTATACGGGAAAATATCAAAACATTAGCATCTACCGCCATGCCGACCGTTAAAACAATTCCAGCTATGCCGGGTAGAGTGAGAGTCGCCCCCAATACAGACATAATAGAGACCAGTAGTACCAAATTCATAGTGAGCGCAAAATTAGCGGCTAACCCGAACCACTTGTAATAAAAAACCATAAAAAGCAGTACACAGAGAAAACCGCCAACTACGGAGTACCATCCGCTCCTGATATTCTCGTCGCCAAGCTGGGCGCCAACCGTCCTCTCCTCGACAATGTACATCGGCGCTGCGAGCGCTCCTGCACGAAGGAGTAGAGCCAAATCCTGAGCCTCTCGGAGATCTAAACCTGTTATGCGAAAATTGAACCCTAGAGCCGATTGAATGGTCGCAACACTTATGAGCCTCTTCTCCTCAACAGAGTAAAACTCTTCAACAATATTTCCCTGAACGTTTTTCTTGCGAACTCTCGGCTTCTGCTCAATAAATAGGATTGCCATCGATCTGCCGACATTATCCTTGGTAACAGCATTCATCCTGCGACCGCCATCATTATCCAACTGGATGTTAACCTGGGGCTGACCAGTTTCCGGATCATAGGCCTGTTGCGCATCCTGAACATTGTTGCCTGTGACAATATTTCTACTAAGTATTTCCCGTCGGACACCTTCATAATCGTAGGACTCTATTTGAGATCGCCTTGAATTGGGCAAAGCTTCTAATCGAAACTCGAGATTCGCAAATTTGTTTAGAATTTCCTTCGCCCTCGCGCTGTCTTGTATACCGGGCAGGTCGACCACGATCCTTGAACGCCCTAGTCTTTGAACTTGCGGTTCCGAAACCCCAAGCTCATTCACTCGATTGCGCAAGCTAGTTAGGTTTTGATCTATTGCTCTGTCTTCTAGTTCAGCTATCCGATCCTCGGTAAGACCATAGACGAGATAATATTCTCCACTCCTTTCCTGTTCTTCGAGGGAATATTCCGAAAAGTCAGTCAACGCCTCTATTGCCGATTCTCGCAATTCTTCGCTGCGAAAAGGTATGCTTATCGTTTTGCCTGAAAGCCAATCCCGTCCTGGGATAAAACGTATCCGTTTTTCAATAAGAGCATCTCTCATCGCTTCGGACGCACTGCTCACGACACCATCCAAATAATCATCCATATTCACTTGCAGCAAGAAATGAGCGCCCCCAAAGAGATCGAGGCCCAAATTCATAGGAACTCCACCTAGACTGGATAACCAATCTGGAGTAGTGCGCGCCCTAGCAAGGGCGATCACTACGTTTTGCTCGAGGGCATTAAGACTGTTCTCCACAACGTCTTTAGCCCGCAACTGGCTCTCATTGTCGTTCATCCGAATGACAACGGAGTCACCCGTGACTTCTATTTTTTTGACATCGGAGATTTGCCCACTCTCCAGTAAATCCTCGAGAGACGACTTAATAACCCGAGGCCCCAAAGAGCCCGAGGAAACAGCTCTGACTTCGAGCGCTGGATCAGGTTGAAACAAATTTGGTGCGGCGTAAATCGAGCCAAGAATTAGCACAGAGAAAATGAGAATATATTGCCAACTTCTGAAAGAATTTATTGGTCCGTTACTACCACCGACACCAAGCAGCGGAGTGTTGCCTGACTGATAATCATTCAAAGCAAATCTCTCTTAGCAAAACGGCAAAGTCGCTCATATTCCCAAACCAAAAAATCTAATGCTCTGCCAGAGCAATCTCCAAAGAATTGCTTATTCTAGTGATTTCAAAGTTCCCTTTGGCAGAGTAGCGCCGACTGCTGACTTTTGAATTCTCACCTCGTTCTGCTCATTAACCTGCACTTTGACAAAGTCGTCTTCCACTTTCGTAACCTGACCGACGAGACCACCAGCTGTGACTACCTCGTCTCCTTTACTAAGACCAGCAACAAGGTTTTGGTGCTCTTTTCGTCGCTTGTTTTGGGGTCTTATTAATAAAAAATAAAAGATGAGAACAAAACCACCTAGCATTACCAGGTTTATAATCCCCGCATTCGCTCCAGGCGCTCCCGCTCCTGCGGCTAACGCTGTTGTTTCAATTAAATTCATAGTCTTCTTCCCAACTCTTCAAAAGCTCCGTAGCAAGCGCGCCGAATGTACCGTGTTCTATGGCCTCACGCAATTCCGACATCAATCGATGGTAGAAATGCAAATTATGCTCTGTTAGCAGCATAGCACCCAACATTTCCTTGCATCGGTCTAAGTGATGAAGATAAGCGCGGGAGTAATTCTGGCAAGTATAACAGCTACAACTCTCATCTAGTGGCAAATCAGACAGTCTATGCTTCGCATTTCTGATCTTTAGTATGCCATCTCGACAAAACACATAACCATTCCTTGCATTCCGCGTGGGCATAACGCAATCAAACATATCGACACCCATAGAAACTCCTCGAACTAGATCCCCCGGCGTGCCAACACCCATGAGATACCTAGGCGCAAATTTAGGCATAGCAGGCAGCAAGTTATGCATAACAGACAGCATTTCCTCTTTCGTCTCACCAACAGAGAGACCACCAATTGCATATCCGTCAAATCCGATTTCAACTAGCCCTTCTAGACTCTGCAGTCTCAAGTCGTCATGCATCCCGCCTTGCACAATACCGAACAAGGACGCGCCAGGATTAACCGAATTAGCGAGCCCTGAGGCAAATGCGGCTTTGCTACGAGCTGCCCAACGTATAGATAGCTCCATTGATCGAGCAGCTTCTGGCTTCGTGACCGGGTGACTCGTGCACTCATCTAAAACCATCACCACATCTGAACCCAGATTCTGCTGTATCCGCATCGATGATTCGGGGCTCAGAGTCACTTGATCGCCATTGATCGGAGATTTGAACACCACTGAGGTTTCTGAGATCTTTCGCAAATCTCCTAGGCTAAAAATTTGAAAGCCGCCACTGTCCGTTAGAATCGGTCCGTCCCAATTCATAAATTTGTGCAACCCACCCAGCTGACGAATGACTTCGTCGCCCGGTCGCAAGGAAAGGTGAAAAGTATTACCCAATAGCATTTGCGTACCACAAGCTACCAATCTATCTGGGGTGATAGCTTTTACGGTGCCGTAAGTCCCGCACGGCTGGAATACGGGCGTTTGCACCTTCCCGTGAGGGAGTGTTAACTCGCCGCGACGCGCCATTCCCTCTTCCGAAATTATGGCGAACAAATGTTTTCCCTCAGAAACATAGCGTCTCCGTAGCTAAAAAATCGATAGCCCTCTCTAATCGCCTCGCCATAAGCGTCAAAGATTCTCTTCTTCCCGGCAAAAGCACTCACCAACATCATTAACGTCGATTTCGGCAGATGGAAATTGGTCAAAAGCGCGTCCACGACGTTAAATTGATAGCCTGGGCGAATAAAGATATCCGTTTCTGCCCAACCCTCAGCAACTTGCTCGCCATTCCATGCTGCCTCTAGAGCCCTGAGGCTGGTGGTTCCCACACAAATAACTCTCCTGCCATCACTTTTTGCTTCTCGAATGGAACTCGACGTCTCTTTTGGGATGTTAAGCCATTCCGAATGCATTTCATGTTCTTCTATCTCCTCTGCGCGAACCGGTTTAAAGGTGCCAGAGCCCACATGCAAAGTGACGTAAGAAATTTCTACGCCCTTTCTCGCAATCGATTCCATTAATTCAGTCGAAAAGTGGAGGCCAGCAGTCGGTGCAGCGACTGCCCCAGGATTTTTTGCGTAAACTGTTTGATATCGTTTCGGATCAATTTCCTCGATACCATCTCTTTCTATGTAAGGAGGTAAGGGGACCTGTCCATGGTCCTCAAAGAAATCCATGGGTTCGTACGGGAATCGCAAATGATAAAACTCACCAGACCTTCCCAAAACTTCAATTTTTCTATCAACATCAGCAATCTCAATAAAGCCACCCGGCGCAATTGGTTTGCTCACCTTCATCTGGCAAAGAGCTTCGCCCTTACCAACTGATCTCTCTAATAATATCTCCGCTTTACCACCGGTTAATTTTTTCCCGCTTAGCCTGGCCTTTACTACTTTCGTATCGTTGAAGACCAAAACATCGCCGTCTAAAAGAAAATCACCGAACTTAGCCATTGACGAGTGAAGAAGGCTACTTGAGTCGACTACTAAAAGTCTCGAAGCGGACCGCTCTATGGAGGGAAACTGAGCGATGAGCTCTTTGGGTAGATCATAGTCGAATTCGGACAGTTTCATTGGCTTTACAGACCAAAAAGCGAAGTCGAAATGATACCAGAAATAGGAACACAACTTACCAGAGGTTGTATAGATTGGCGGAGTTCGGCAGTATTCGGCTGCTTGCTCACACAAAGCCCTCGAGCCCGGGTGGCGAAATTGGTAGACGCAGTGGATTCAAAATCCACCGGTGGAAACACTGTGCCGGTTCGAGTCCGGCCCCGGGTACCAATTGAATATTTAAAATACTTTTAGGTTTCTGAAGTCACCCATCATCTCATTAATCTGAAAAGAGGAGGTATGTCATCTGGTAAGAAGTCTTCACCCTTATCAGGCTAAAACTACTCCCAACGTTAAGACTTCCTGCCAACAAATCCGACTGGTAGTCTGACTAGAGAAAAAAAGAGGGGTAACGAATGGGCGAAATAGCGCGTGTAAACAACATCGATATTTGGTGGAAGGACTTTGGCGAGAAATCTAATACTAGCGTTCTGCTCATAATGGGGGCTAATGCGAACGCCTTGTATTGGGACCAACGGTTTATCGACGAGTTGGTAAAGAAAAATTATCACGTGGTAATTTTTGACAACAGAGACGTAGGAAAGAGCACTTGGTTCAACAAGGAACCTATCTTGGCCAAGCTGGGCAAATTCGTACCCGTATCAGTGTCGAGGAAACTTGTCTCTTATGCCTTTAGGAGCCTCGTGAGTGATGATGGCAGCTTTGAAATGCCAGAGGGTAAAGGCGCAAAGTACGACCTCAATGACATGGCTAAGGATGCTATTGGCCTGATGGATTACCTAGGGATTAACACAGCCCACATAGTTGGTGCGTCTATGGGTGGCATGATCACCCAGGTCATTGGTCTCGATTATCCTGATAGAGTGCTGAGTCTTACCCCAATAATGTCGAGCCCAGGAATCGGAGACAACAGCTTATCTGGAGTAGCTCCCTCGCTGGTAGAGGGCATGGAAGAGATGTTTCTCCTCAACATTCAAGGCAAATTTTTGGATGGTGTCGTGAGAATGTATAAGGCGCTCGCCGGCTCTCGTTTCCCTTTCGATGAGGTTAACTTCAGAGAGCAGGCTGAGTTATACATGC
>CAJXCK010000084.1 GCA_913051785.1 uncultured Gammaproteobacteria bacterium | reverse complement strand
CGGCACAGGCGGCAAAGAATCAAGACCCATCACTAACCAGTTTCGAGTCTCTGCTGGATCAATCACATCATCCACTTCCAACACCGTGGCTGCGTTGAGCGCTCTTGACCATGCATAAGCATCGGCCACCATCTTTTCATAGCGCGCCTTACGCTCAGATATATCCTCGATAGCCGCCAATTCAGCGCGACGACCCAGCTTAATCATGCCCTCTAATCCCATACCTGCAAACTCACCGGTAGGCCAACTGATCGAGAAAAACGTTTCATCAAAACTTCCGGTCGCCATCGCTAATGCACCGAGCCCATAGGATTTTCTCAGAACAACCAAAAAGTATGGAACGGTTATGTTGGCTCCTGCGACATACATTCGCCCGCAATGTCTGATCAACGCGGTTTTTTCCGCTTCAGGGCCAACCATATTCCCAGGCGTATCTACCAAAGACAGAATCGGTATATCGAAGGCATCACAAAGCTGCATGAACCGAGCCGCCTTATCCGCTCCTTCCGAATCAATTGCCCCGCCTGTAGGCGAATTCGAGTTATTCGCGACCACGCCCACGGCCTTTCCTTCAATTCGGATAAAAGCAGTCACCATAGACAGACCAAACTTCGGACGAAGCTCAAGCATCGAGCCTTCATCTGCTAGGGTTTCTATAACACTCCTTATGCTATATACCGCCCTGCGATTCTCTGGAACGATATGACGAAGAATTCTCTGGTCGTTCTCTGTCCAACTTTTTACTGGGCCCTGGAAATACGACAAGTATTTTTTTGCGACAGCAGTCGCTTCTACTTCATCTTCCACCAAAATATCTATTACGCCATTGGGCTCCTGTATTTCTACTGGCCCAACCTCAGACGGTGCATACGCCCCAAGACCACCACCTTCAATCATAGCCGGGCCACCGATACCTAAACTTGAGTCTTTGGTCGCAATAATCACATCACACGCGCCAAGCAAGACCACGTTACCAGCAAAACAATAACCAGAATTTACTCCGACGATCGGCACCAAGCCAGACAACTTACCGAGTTCTCTCCAGGTCCGAACATTTAAACCTCCAACCGAGCTCACATTGGGTCCGCTGTCGCTGCGTGGACCACCGTAGGTCCGACCTCCCCCACCTTCTGTATACAAGACTACTGGCAGTTTATATCTCTCAGCTATACCGAACATACGGTCCTGTTTCTGGTGGTTTTTATTTCCCTGAGTACCAGCTAGTACCGAGTAGTCATAAGACATAGCGATACATCGTGCATTATCTTTGCCGACAAGCTCACCATTAATCCTCCCTACACCCATGACCATCGCATCGGCAGCCGTTCGCTTAACCCGCTCCTCAAGCTCTTCGGTTGTATCGTTCCTGTATCGGGCTGCCGTAACCAAAGGCCCATATTCAAAAAACGACCCATCGTCACAAAGATCCAGGATATTTTCCCGAGCCGTGCGTTTACCTGCCTCATGCCTCTTTTCTGCTGCCTCGACCCTAGAATCATCGCGTGTCAACTCATGAAAGTGATTGACCTCGGCCACATCAGGCCGAATCTCATCCAAGTCTTGCGACTCACCAGAATCATATTCTCCTTCGACATCAAGCGGCTCGATGAACATGATCGGTGTCGATTCAAATATTGTATCTCCAACATCTAGGGCTAGCTCTCTCACAACCCCAGAAATTTCGGACTTGATCACGTGCTCCATCTTCAAAGCTTCCATCACCGCTATCGGTTGGTTCTTCTGAACCTCGTCTCCTATCCCCACGAAGAACTCTATGACCATCCCTTGAAGAGGCGCTAGCACCGATACAGTTCCTGAGGGACCTGCGACCTCAGAGGACGCAATCTCTTGTGTCTTAGCTTCTGCAGCCGGTCCTTTAAGAGCAAGAACAGCAAGCGGGTCATCAGGATCAACCTCCGATCCCGCTTTTTCGAGTTCTCTCTCTGGAGGCACAAAATATTTACCAGGTTCTTCTTCTGCAGCAAGTAATTCAATGATGTTCTCTTCGACGAACAACGTGTGTATACCAGACTCGGAAAACGGAGCATTTTTCAGAATGGACTGTAAAAACGAAATATTGGTAGGCGCTCCTTCTATCTTAAATTCAGACAAAGCTCTTCGCGCGCGCAGAAGGGCGCGCTCAACTTCATCTGAGTGAACAATCAGCTTAGCCAAAAGCGAGTCGTACAAGACGCTAGTCGAGTACCCGTTATAGCCAAAACCGTCCAAACGTATTCCTGGTCCAGATGGCGGCTCATAGCTAATCAGCACACCTCCACCGGGAATCGAGGTGCCGTCTTCATTCATTTTTTCTAGATTAACTCGTACTTGGACGGCAACGCCCTTGGACTCTCCGATAAGCTCCTGTGTCAGTGCGATCTCATCAAGATTCTCCCCTCCGGCTAATCTGAGCTGCAACGCGACAAGATCCAATCCTGTGACCTCTTCGGTAACCGTATGTTCGACTTGCAGTCTTGCGTTCGCTTCCATAAAAACAAAGCGGTCAATGCCTTCATCATCAGCACCAACGAGAAATTCAATAGTCCCGACACCTTCGTAATGAGCCGCAAGAGCTATCCGTTGTGCCGACTCAAGCATCGAGGTTCGAATTTCTTTGGATAATCCAAACGCTGGAGCAATCTCGACCAATTTCTGCCGTTGACGCTGCAGACTGCACTCTCGATCCCATAAGTGGACCACCCTCTCGCCGTCACCGACAATCTGAACTTCAACGTGCTTTGCCGGATAAAGCATCTCTTCGAGATAAAGATCACCTGAACCGAAAGCCTTTTGAGCTTCTGAGGTCGCTCTCGCGTAAGCTTCTTCCAACTCAGTTTTCGCTCGGACAGGTCTCATTCCGCGCCCCCCGCCCCCAGCAATCGCTTTAATCATTACCGCCGCCCCCGCTCCCAAACTGTCATAAAAAGCTTTCGCTTCTTCCAGGGTCGTTGCTTGATTAGTGCCTTTCAAGACGGGAACCTCGCTAGCGATCGCGAGATTTCTTGCTTGGGCCTTATCACCAAATTGGCCAAGTGTCTCAGGAGAGGGCCCCACAAAGCGTATGCCCGCCTCGGCGCACAACTTTGAGAACTCTGCAGATTCGCTAAGAAAGCCATAGCCAGGGTGAATCGCATCGCAACCTGTCTCATTTGCAACTTGAATCAGGTTTTCGGCATTGAGATAGGCCGCGACGCCAGCTTGTCCTAAATTAACGGCGCTCTCACTATGACGAGTATGCAAAGATAGGTGATCGTCTTCTGAAAACACGCTCACCGTTTTTATGCCCATATCCGATGCAGTGCGCGCGATCCTAATGGCGATCTCGCCCCTATTGGCGATTAGCAATCTCTCAAGCATAGTCCCCCCCTCAAAAATATATCTCCCAGCCTGCTTAAAGCTACAACATGCTCAACCGGACGAAATTCGGTCGAAAACCGATAAACCCATCATCTGCTTTGATCGGGCCTTAACCACAAAACACCCCAAGAAAAATACCTTTAATCCATAACGGCGCTGACGCTTACTTGTGCAACGGCCGAAGGATCCGAATCAGGTGTGTCCCCTATATAACGAAGCGTGACAAAACCAAAAAACATTTCATGCATGGTTTGCAGTCCAAAGAAAACAGGTTTAGATGAGTCCGGGTTTGCAGGATTACGATCCGAGTTGTCCATTGCTCCTTTCGCAACCAACTTAGTCCCTGCGGGTAAGAATATCGGCTCTTGAGGACGATAACTGTATTGCCAGTTAAAATTGTATTTTGGAACGGACAGCAGCACCTCAGAGCTTCCATCGGGATAGAAGGCCTCGTAGCTCATGTATTTCCCTCGAAAATGCATGTGAGGGGTAAACTGATAGAGAAGCGCGTCTCGCTCAATCTCCTGCGTTGCCTCTAGTTTGTGTTCTTTAGCCCCGGGCGGAATCATAAATCTACGTTGCCCAACGACGTCTCCAGACATCACATAAGCAGGCGGCTTTTTATGCAAAAAGATACCTACCTTGGTCGCATCCACCGCCTCTCGTCCCGAGGTGGTGTAATGCATCTGCAATAGCAAATTCGATCCGCGCGGAATCAGTCGACCGCTATCCTCACCGAAGTAATCGGGCTGTCTACCAGGCGCAAAGCCAGCGATGTTCTGCCCTGAGCCAGCTGAACTGGCCTTCGCCGTTTTATCAGCTGGGCTCGTCAAATAAGCAATCACATGGTGCAGTACTTCTCTATCTCCCGGCAAAAATTCCATGCCACTTATCCAAACGTCTTCATCTAGGTTCAAAGGCACAGGCACATAACGATAATCAATAACTCCAGTCGCAGGGATTGATTGAGAAGGAACCTCCAACACGATGTCCGGCTCACCAAGACTGAACTTTTGAACCTCAGCCTCGATATCTGTTAACGGATCGGAATTACCATCTTTGGGGGATCCTGAGTCAATCCAACGGACCAAACGTTTTCGCTCTTCGATCGTCAAACCGGGTACATTTTCTATAGGTCTTCCGACATGCGGGTCTATTTGTCCAGGAGGCATACGCTGAGTCAAAACGACCTCCCGAATCATCGGAGAAAATCCTTTGATCATTTGATGGCTGGACATAGCCCATGGCGCAATGGCCCCTTCCCTATGACACTTCACACAGTTTTCTTTTAAAATCGGAACCACTTCATCGGTGTAGGAGACCGAGTCTTTTTCATCAGAAGATGACTCAAACACAATTTCAGGACCTAGGCTTGAATTTCCCTTCGGCTCAGAATCTTGACCAGCAAGTACTTTCTGTAACGATGCCTCCAAACCATCGATGTCCCCACGGTGAAGCACGCGTCTATTCTCTGCATCAATAACTAAAACTTCTCCCAACCTCGAGATAGAAAGATCTCGAGAGACGATCTGCGTCTCATCCAGCAGCACAGGCACGCTCGCCTCTTTATTTCTCATCTGCTCTGCGACTGAATCTCGTGAATCCTGGGAGAAAGTATTGATCATAAAAAACACAACTTGATCATCACCATATTGGGATTGAAGTTTTTCAAATCGATCGATGTCAGAATTTGCGCCAGAATATTCAACCCCGTGACTGTACAAAACAATCCCACGCTGGTCTCCGTAATAGGAAAGCTGATGAAACTTTCCCGTATGATCCAGCAAAGCAAAATCCTCCACACGCTGATCAATATCAGCCGATAAAGCCGAACTCAATAAAAGCCAAAACCAAAAAACTGCAACGTTCAAAGCCTTCATAAATTTTCCATGTGAAATTAAGTTAGCACTGGTTTAGGATACCGTGCTCCTGATTTTTTTCACTAACAGATTAAATAAAAGCATGGAAAATTGGGTCGAGAAACTCATAGCCCGGCGCTACCTCCTTGCGCTAACAACACTCATCATAACGATGTTCATGAGCTTTGGAGCACAGCACGCATCCATGGAAGCCACGGATCAAACGCTGCTAAGCGAAGACGATCCCTATCGAGAAGAAGTTAAACAAGCTCGCGAAGATTTCCCTCCCACCACCGGCGTGCTTTTTGCTTTTAAATCTGGCTCCCAGGGCGTATTCAACAAAGAAACGCTAACCGCCATGGCTGAGTTGAACCGTCGTTTTGCTCAAGTTAAACATGCGGTTTCAGTTCAATCTTTGATCAATTTTCGGATGAGCGCAATTGATCAAGATTCTTATGGAAGGGATTATCTGGTCCCCGCGCTCGAATCGGTCGATGAAGAAAAGATCCAAGAGATAAAATCGATCGCGCTGGCAGACGAAGACCTGACCAAAAGCATACTGTCCTTTGATGGTCAGCTCGCACTAGCCAATATTCGCTATAAGGACAACGAAGACACCCAAGAATCGAGGGTTGAGGTCGCGAATTCTATCCTTGCGCTTCGTGACTCACTGAGAGACAAATACCCAAACACCCAGGTTTTCGCTGTAGGCGGACCTCTGTTTGAAAAGGCAAGTCTTGATTCAAGAGAAGCGGACAACATGCTATACGGTATCGCTTTTGGCCTAGGTCTGGCTCTTTTTTGGATTTGCTTGAAGTCTTTCTCTTTTTCGATCGCACTGCTCAGTATTGCAGCGGCGACCTTCGGTGCGACTTTGGGAACCTACGGATGGCTGGAAATTCCACTGAATCAGATTTCAAGCCTGGGTCCTTTAGTCGTTGTGGTCGTGGCAATAGCAGACGGGATACATATTTTGGCCGCCTATGTTCAAGGACTGCATCAAGGACTCGCCAAATTGGACTCAATGAGAAAAAGCCTCGAGATTAATTTACGACCCGTAACGCTTGCGACCATCACCACAGCTATGGGGTTTTTAAGCCTAAACTACTCGTCATCACCTGGTATTTACGGATTTGGCAACCTCGTTGCTATCGGCGTTTGTTGGGCCTATGTGATCTCGATATTCTTGTTACCCACGCTGATTCTTTTACTGCCAACTAACAAAATACCTCGTCCTCTTGGGGTCAAAGCGTTCATTGAACAAATCAAGAAAATCGTCGCAAATCATGGAAACCTGACCTTTAGAGTGGGCGCCGTCATCATCATAAGTACTCTCGCTCTACTACCTTTAAACAAACTCGACTTTGATCGGTTCGCCTTTATCGATGAGGATTCGGATTTCCACCTGGTCTACGAGTTACTTAAAGAAAAAATCGGCAACGATCAAGCCCTAGCCTATAGCATCGACAGCAACGAATATTACGGAATCACGCAGGTGGACTTCCTGCAAGAAGTGAATGAGCTGGCAATCTGGCTGGAGCAACAACCCGAGGCCAGTTTCGTAACAACCTACACCGACTACCTGCGCAGCAGAAATAAAGATGAACATGACGACGACGAAGCTTACGATAGATTACCCACCGACCAACTCCAGATCATCGATTACCTGGTTGGATATCAACTGATTCAGGAAATAGAGCCAAGCTTACAACCGATTTTCAACTCCGATTATTCAGCTGTCCGATTTATCGTTGGCACATCAAACCTCTCTAATCGTGAGCTCATCGCTTTCAATGAGCGTATTGACACCTGGATTGCTGACAACATATCGAAAAAATATAAAGTCCTACATGGCGACAACAGCATTCTGTTTGCTCGCCTAAACACAAAAATCACAGTAGAACTACTACAAGGTTTCAGTCTGAGTTTCGCCTTTATCACCTTGACCATGATAATCGGGCTCAAAAGTTTGCGTTATGGTCTATTAAGCATCATTCCGAACCTATTTCCTGCCACCATCGTTTTCGGTGTTTGGGGGTTATTGGTAGGAGAATTAAGTCCTTATATTCTAATGCTCTTCTCGATCAGTATTGGTTTGGTCGTTGACGACTCGGTCCACGTCCTGAGCAAATACATTCGCGCCAAAAAAGACGGTCTCAATCCAGAAGAAGCAGTCCAATATTCTCTGGAACGAGCGGGTTCTGCCATAACAATCACGACCTTAGCTTTGGCTATTGGAACTTGTATCCTAGTTTTTTCCAGCACCATATATTTTCAGAGCGTCGCCCAAATGCTTACGCCAATCATTGTGATGGCCTTGATACTGGATCTCTTTTTCCTACCACCTTTGTTAGTTAAATTTGACAGGTGGTACGATCAACGAAGAACTGAATCGACTCCTTCGATTAAGAACCTAGAAACCACTAGTTAACCCAGTAGTCTGCAGTTCCGGCCAGCCACTTCATAAGGCCGGCATTAACTTCCATTGGTTTTTCCTGCGCCATCCAGTGCCCAGCTTTAACGTATATCTCAACCAGATCCGGACAATTTTCGCGCATTGGCTCAGCTAGCGTCGAGTTAACAGTCTGACAAACGAAATCGTATTCCCCGTGAAAAAAGAGAACAGGCATGTCCAATCTTTTGTCTCCCGACAATTCTTGGGAGTAAGCGTAGTTCTTATCGTGATTCATATACCAGGAATTGGCGCCAAAAAAGCCGTTTCGGCTAAGCGCAGCCGCAAAGGTCTTTGCATCCTCGGAAGAAATGACGTCGAGGTCAATCGGCAGATCAGGCGGTCCATCCTGTCCGAACCAGCCACCATTTTTCCGAGTAACCGCTGTACCTGCCGGTTTACCCACTCCTTCAGGGCTACCTTTACGGAACAGAGCCTTCACCAGACGATAAGGGTCTACTTCCATCTCACTCTGCGCCACCTCAAATGATTCTTGATAAAAGTACTGATAATCCCACTGACCTTTGGGATATTCCGCTTCAGGGTAGATATCTCTGTTCACGTGAGGAATCAAAGCCTCGACCCCCTCCTCAAACCCCATGGGAACGCAAAGGCTCGCGACACCGTGAACAATTTGCGGGTGGTGCAATGCCATATTCCATACTACCGGTGACCCCCAGTCATGGCCTACCCATACAGCCTTACCGTCGCCCGTCGCCTCATGCAGCTCAAGCATGTCTTCGACGATTTCTGTTTGCGCATAATCCCCATGAGAATCATAGACGCTGGATTTTCCATAGCCCCGCATGTCAGGAGCAATGGCTCTGAAACCAACATTGCCCAGGGCATAAAGCTGATGCCTCCAACTGAGGGACAGTTCAGGCCACCCGTGCACAAAATAGACTCTTGGCCCTGAAGATGGCCCACAAGCTAAATAACCGCTGGTGTGACGACCCGTTTTAACCGTGCCTTCTTCGATATCCATTTTTAACTCCTTTCCCGTGAATTCCGAATCGCTAAACATAACATCGGGCAATGACCTTTGCGCAGTTTTAAACTGATACTACTTTCTCTATCGGTTTCTTATCAGGTTACGTTATGATCGATGCCCTTTTAAATCCAGATTAGAAGCAAAAACTTAATCGATGGGAATTTCCCCAACTCAATCAATCGATCGCCGAGCAGGGGCCTGGTACTTGTGCTTGGCCATGCTGTTTGCTGCCAGTATAGACGTAATAGCCAAACTGCTTACAGAGGATTTTAGCACCGCACAGATCGTTTTTCTGAGATCGCTTTTCGCGATTCCTTTTGCCTACGCCATATGCTTCCAGCAAAAAACAACCAATCAGCTAGCTAGCCCGCTCTGGGGTTGGCAATTGTATAGAGGCCTACTGACCGTTGGGGTTCAATTTGGTTTCTTCTTCGGTTTAGCCTACCTGGACCTAGTAACCGCGCTGATGCTGGCTTACATTTCACCTGTGCTGATCGTGCTTGCGGCCAACGTAATCCTAAAAGAGCGCATCGCAATCAAAAGGTGGATTGGCGTTAGCATCGCTTTTAGCGGGGTCCTGGTCATGCTCAATCCATCAGAATTCGAAGTCCAACCCGCAATGATCGCGATTCTTTGTTCAATGGTTTGCTGGGCACTTTTAAGTATTTCCAACCGGCAATTGAGCGACAGAATCGACCCATCGGTTCTCGGTTTCTACACAACCCCTATCAGCATTTTAGTGGCAGGCATGCTGGTATATGGTGAATGGCTCAATCCCGGTGCAGTAGAATGGACACTCTATATTTTGATGGCTTTATTTGGCGCGCTGACGCAATACTTTGCCGCGCTCGCGTACAAATACTCCCAAGCAGGAGCCATCGCGCCTCTTGAGTATTCGAATTTAATCTGGGCGGCCATAGCGTCCTGGCTGATTTGGAGTGAGCTTCCAGATCTATTCGTCTGGCTCGGCGGAGGCCTCATTATCATAGGAGGCCTCATCTCCCTGAGAACCGAAGACATCAAGCGTCAAACGGGTTATCGTTAAATCCGCACTTCGACGAACATCAGACCTTCAGCCACATTCGCGAACCAGCGACTCAAGCATCGCAAAACGCTTGTCGATTTGCTCTGGCCGTTGACCGCCTAACTGCACCACAATCCTATCAACGCCGATCTGCGCGTACTGCTCAATCATTTCTGCGTTCACTTGATAAGGAGGCGTGATGATTATTTCAAAATCATCTCCCCGCTCCCGACCTGCTTCAGCTAAAAAACTATCCAATCGGTTCATAGCTTTTAAAGAAGCCTCGGGGTCGGTGTTAAAGCCATACCAACCCGCTCCGAACCGCGCGGCTCTTCGATAAGCCGCATCAGCGTAGCCACCAACAATAATTGGCAAATGAGGTTTTTGGACAGGTTTTGGATCTAAACGGACTTTCTCTACCGACAAAAACTTTCCCTCGTAAGACACTTCATCTTCAGTCCACAGTTTTTGAAACAATTCCAAAAACTCATCACAGCGCTTCCCGCGTGTTGACCAATCGTAGCCACACGCGATTACTTCCTCTTTACACCATCCAACTCCTACCCCTAAATCCATTCGCCCATTGGTCAAGTAATCTAAGGTCGCAAATTCTTTGGCTGTGTATATCGGGTTTCTCTGAGGCACTAAAGCTATTCCGGTACCAAGCCTCAACTTGGTAGTAGCTGCAGCCAACACTCCAAAGGTTGCCACCGTCTCCAGTAGACCACCACCTTCAGGAACAGGAATCTTGCCATCCGGCGAGCCAGGATAGGGAAATTCCATTTCATTGAATAAAACAACATGTTCTCCTAACCAAACGGAGTCCAATCCTATTTCTTCTGCGCGGCGCCCAAAATCCATGATCATTTGTGTATTCGCTATGGGCGACATAAACGTCGCAAACACTCCAATTTTCATAATTCCCTTTCCTTATCAATCGATTTTGAGATCAAGATACCGTGATATTGACGCCCATAACAACCGGGCAGATAGTCAAAGAAACCCAAATCAAACTAATCAATAACTACCTTGGCAACCAATTTGATTCACAAACCTCGCATTGAGCCACCTAAAATGACCCAAAAGAGATGCAAATCTAATCCTTGGCCGATTAAGATCACACTACGGGATAATCGTCCCAGCCGCATTTCGAGTGACGGTATTCTGAGTAACTTCAGGAAAAATCTCTCTGAACAGCGCAAGCATATTTTGTGTCGACCTTCGATCGGCAGGCTCATAAAGTCTCCCGGGTGGCCCCAGAGAAGGCGGCAACGCAAAACCATGGGGTGTTTTGGCATGATGATGAAAAACCCAATCGACGCCAGCTTCATCCATCTCTTTAAAAAACCTTTCTCTGCTCTTGTCTGGTACCAGTTGATCCTCAGCCCCGTTCTCAATCAACACCACCGTTTTCGT
>CAJXCK010000083.1 GCA_913051785.1 uncultured Gammaproteobacteria bacterium | reverse complement strand
GGCACTACAGCGCTTGTTGCAAGAGCTTGGGGAGCGGGGGATTACGAAGAGGCAAGTAGAGTGACGATGGCCTCGTTAGTGCTCGCTGGCATATTAGGAATTTTGATCGCTTTTTTTGGATTTTTTCTAGCGCATCCGGTGGCTGGTATTTTTGGTCTTTCGCCCGAGTCCGTTAATCTTGCCGCCCGAAACATCCAATGGCTTTCGTTTTTTAATTTGGCGTTTGCAATTTTTTTCATCTTCTCAGCGAGTCTGCGAGCATCAGGGGATGCCTGGACCCCACTTTGGACGGGTATTGGCACTAATATTTTAAATTTACCTTTGGCTTATGCCCTTGTCTTTGGAGCTTGGGGTTTCGCGAGAATGGAGGTTGCCGGTGTTGCGGTGGCCGCGGGCATTGCTTTCAGTATATCGAGTGTAGTGCTTTTGGTTATGTGGGTTAAACAGAAGTTCCGGATTACCCATTCCAGGGGTGGTTGGTGGCGCCGAGCGAGGCTTAAATCTCTGCTGGATATAGGTTACCCCGCTGCGGTGGAGCAGGGTGTATTCCAGTTGGGTTTCTTCGTATTCCTTATGTTGATTGGGAGAGTCTTTGGAACGGAGGCGTTCGCGGCGTATAACATCGGTGTGAACATCCTCAGTTTATGCATGACTGTAGGATTTGGTTTTTCGATTGCAGGATCGACTCTTGTCGGTCAGTACTTGGGTGCCAAAGACCCAGCTGGTGCGGAGAGAAGTGGATGGCGTTCTATGACATTCGCCGCAATAACGATGGGCTCCATGGGGTTAACTATAATTTATTTTGCCCCTGAGCTATCCCGCTACTTCATTGGCGATAACGAGCTTACAATTACTTACACCGTCCAATTCATATATTTGTTAGGAGCCATGATGCCCCTGATGGCGGTCGAATTTGCCATCGGTGGGGCGCTTCGAGGCGCCGGCGATACTAGGTTTCCATTAATTGCCACGATACTTGGGTTAATCGTGATGAGATGTGGTTTTGCGTCGGTTGCAGTCTATCTCGGACTTGACGTCTTTTGGGTTTATGCCGCTTTGGTCGGGGATTATGTGCTCAAGAGTTTTTTGTTGATATGGCGATTCCGAAAAGGACGTTGGAAGACATTGGTCGCCTCACCAAGTTATATGTAGTCTTTATCGGGAAGACGACAGAGAGTTACTCTCTCTGATCCTTGTGGATGATAGGTCGTTGCGAAATAGGTTTTCCGGAACCGAATCACAGCGATTCAGAAGCGTTTTTGGAATATCTACGTCCTTGAGTTCCATGAATTTATCGTTAATCAGCCGACCGAATACAAGAAATTTTATTTTACTTTTGTATATTCGATTTAGAGCGTCTTCGAGCTTTACCGGGTCGCCCCCGTAAAATTTCGGATCCGCTATACGGATAATGGTATCTACGCCGACAACAAAAGTTGCCATCGGGAATAAACCGATCTTTTGATCAAAAGTCCCGGCGTTGGTTACCCAAACCGGATAATTTGATAAACCACCAATTCGTTCCGATAGTGTCAGGTAGTCAAGGGGTGGTTTGTCAGAATTAACGACGGTAATTTCGAAACCTCCACTCAGTCCAGTTATCTTTTCAGCGTGCTCAAGCATCTCGACGTGGCCGTCGTGCAAAGGATTAAACGAGCCGGGAAAAACCAATTTACCGTCGTGCTCTTTTGTTGGATTTGAGCATATCTCATCTAGGAAGAGTTTTTGCCAAGCAGGTGTTGCATGGAATTCCTGCCTGGTGATGGCATTGTCAGAGCGTTGCCACTCGTCTTTCAGCAGGGCATACGAGATGGTTTTCTGTATAGCCTCTAACAAAGTTATTTCCTGTTCCTGTCTAGAGGATAGCTTTTCCAAGGCGATTTTAAAGCTGAAGGTTGACTTCATCGTCTGGATACACCAGTGCGCGTGGGTTTGTCCCCGTTTTGCTTCTTTAGTGGAAAGAGAGGCCGTCAGGCCGAGTCCAAAAACCTTATTTTGACTATAATCGCTGAGCTCTTTGGCTCTCAGAAAAGCCGATACAGAGAGTTGTCTTGATACGTTTTCGGATACTGCCTTCTCTTCTTTCTTGCTTATCAATTCGGAGAGCGACTTATTCGAGTAAGGAATAAGAATTTCCAAGATTGTTGAAGAGGCTCCAGCTGTTGTTAGAAGGTCACTAACTAACAGGCTTCCTCCCCCTGTCATATGGAAGACACCCCGCCAAGGTGACTCATGGATTTCTTCAGCCCATTTACTCATTCGATTTTAATCCATGAGAAACTGATTAACTCTCTCTACAAATGGTTCCAGCTGATCATGATGCACCCAATGTCCTGCATTTTTAAATGAGGTGCTCTCAACATCGCACCGAAATCGAGCTACTCTCCCGTCCTTTTCTGGATCAGACGCCCACGACTCTTCTCCTCTTACGAGAAGAGTCGGGCAAGTAATATTTTGGTAAAGCTCTCCGGTTTGATCAAACGGCAGCCCTATCGGCGAGAAGTTTCGTACGTAATTGTCGAACTTCCAACTGTAGGTGCCATCTTCATTCTGATTACTTCCATGAATAGTAAGGTGCCTTGCTTGCTCGGTGGAGAGGTGGGGGTTTTCTTCCTTCATCCTTTGGAATGCCTCCTCGATGCTCGGGTAGCGTTTGACCTGCCGTGCGGAGGACTGCCTTAAGTCTTTAAACCACGCCTCTAGCCTTTTTTGTATCGGGATATTAATTCGCTCTTCAATCATTTTTGGGGGCGGCCCCATTCCCTCAATGGCAATCAATTTCTTTACTTTATGAGGGTTTAGCGCTGTGTAGAGGAGTGAGATCGCGCCTCCAAGTGAATGCCCCATGATCACCACGTCTTCCATTTTTTTTTGATGTATCAACTGAGCGATGTCATAAACGTAATCGATCTGATTGTAGGCTCCTCCGATCATCCACTGGCTGTCTCCGTGGCCTCTGAGGTCTGGTGCAATAACGTGATAGTCCTTTCTATAGTGCTCAGCCACCCAGTCCCAATTGCGGCAGTGATCTCTTCCGCCGTGTACGAGAAGCATGGATGGCTTCTCGACGTTACCCCAGTCGACATAGTGCAGCCGCAACCGCTGTGAAAAGTAACTATGTGATGTTGGTCCAAGCATTTTTGATCCTGTTTTTTGGAAGATCGGCCTCAGTTAATAAATAGTCGTTAAATTGATGTGAGCATCACTTCTGGTCAAAGACTAGAGTGAAATCTACGGGGACCGCTTGAGTGATCGAAGGAAGCCCGGCTATTTCCCTCAACGCTTCAATACCATTGATTAGCCCAAAGCGGCCGGGATCTAGAAAGAATAGACCGTTGTTTGAGACTTGGAACTTGTCGTCGCCAAGTTTGCGTACAGAAACGCTTATTGTCAGGTTTTCGCTCAGACCGACGATATTGAGGTCTCCAGAAAGTTGGTAGTTTATTTCTTCGTTTACTGCCAGGTTGTTGAAAGGATCTAAATCCAAAGAGGATGAGAATTCGATAATTGGAAAGAGCGCTTCTTTGAACAACATTTCAAGCATTCTCTCATTCCGAATAGGGATCATGGTCTCTAGCGAATTGACGTCTATTTGGAAGGTCGCGTTACCAGAGTTTGTAATATTTCCTCGAATGTTGTTGAAAGTATGAATCTCTGCGATTCGACTCGCTTTTATTGAAGAAAATGCAAGCACAGATTGAGATTGATCAAGAGTCCAATCTGCTTGGGCCGGCGTGGTGATTTGTCCAAAGGCTCCCGCTAGCACTAAACTCAAAAACGTTTTTTTCATTTTTTGGTTTTCCGAAGTTGTTTTAAGGTGTTCCCGCTCTTTCGAAAGGAGCGGCGTGAACTTCAATCCGGCTGGATTTAAGTCTCTTGCACTCTTGGGGGTCAGAGGAACCAGACGTTAGGATGTAGAGGTTTCTGTGATCGTCCAACATGCACGCAAATGCTCCACGATCGGTGTCAATTTGGTGTGTAACCTCGCCACCCTCGATTTGGCGAATACACTTGTTCGAGCTCGGCGAAGCGCTCCATATGCCTTCTTGAGCGTCCAGGCAAATACCGTCGGGTACTGAGCCTTCGGGAAGCTCGCACCATAATCTCTTGTTGACAAGGCCGTGATCTGCCTCGATGTCAAAGGCGGTAATCTGTTGAGCGAATGTCTCCGCAACGATAAGAGTTTTATTGTCTGGCGTTATGACGGCTCCGTTTGGAAAGGACATATCTTCATCTGTTACTGATGCCTCTCCACCCGGATCACAAATAATTAGTTCTGCTTGTCTAGGTTTTTCGCCCCCATGAAGATCAAAGCCAAAATTGCCGACATACGCGTAGCCCTCTGAATTTACGACCATGTCATTCAATTTACCGCTGGCGAGTTGACTCAAATCGGAGTGGAGGGTGACTTTTTGTCCATCGAAGCGTCTAAGTTGACGAGAGGTCATCGCGACAAAGAGCAGATCCCCATTGGGGAGCCAGCCGAGACCTGATGGCTGGTCATCATCGAGTTTTAATACAACCTCTTTTTTTCCCGCCGAATCTATTTTCAGTATTTCCTGCGCGTGCATATCTGAAAACCATAGATAGCCGTCTCTCCAACGAGGACCTTCAGCGAAACAGAGGTTTTCTGTGAGTATCTGCGTCATAGTCTTATTTCAAAAGCTCCTCTATAGCGGACCCAAGATCCTTTGGCTGGATCTGTGGTTCGTACCTGTTCTCGACATCTCCTGCCTTGTTAACGAGAAACTTGGTGAAGTTCCAAGCAATGTCCCCAGATCCATCCTCTGATTGCTTGGTAGTCGTCAGCCACTCATAAAGCTCTGCACGATTGGCGCCATTAACCTCTATCTTTTCGAATACTGGGAAGTCCACTTGGTATTTTTCAGTAACGAAGTAAAAGATCTCCGAGTTGGTCCCAGGCTCCTGATTGGCAAACTGATTGCAGGGAAATGCGAGGACAACAAAGCCTCGATCCTCATATTCGGCATATAAAGTACGCAACCCGGCGTACTGCGATGTAAGTCCTCAACGGCTAGCTGTGTTGACGAGTAAGCATACCTTCTCTCGATAATCGCCGAAATCGACCTGTTTTCCGTGGATATCATTCATCTTGAAAGAGTATAGATTAAGCAACTTAGTTCCTTTCTTGAGTGGAAGCGTTAATCGTAGCTCTTAGAAGCGCATACGTGAATGACCTTACAAGATTTTATCATCTTTCTTGAAACCAATAGGCAGCTGGCAGTTTAAATACGTTCTGGTTAATATTGAAGATTGGGGGACAGTGAGCCGAGCGGAAATAAATAACAAGCTAGCTAGCTTGAAATCCGGTTCAATAGTGTCTTGGATTAAACGAAGCACCAAAAGACGAGGTGCCTCAAATTTCAGAGGAAAGACTATGAGAGACGTAGTAATCGTAGATAGTGTTCGAACCGGTCTTACGAAGGCATTTAAGGGAAGTTTCAACCTAACTCGCTCGGATGACATGCTGGCGCATTGTATCGATTCGCTTTTAGATAGAAATCCCAACTTGAGCCCAGAGGAAGTGGAGGACGTCGTTGTTGGCGCCGCAACCCATGCTGGTGAACAAGATGGAAATTTGGCGCGGTTAGCGGTCGTGCTATCGAAACTTCCAATTACTGTCGCGGGAGTTTCGATTAACCGATTCTGTTCATCTGGCTTGCAGGCGATCGCGATAGCGGCAAATCAGATAGCTTCCGGGCAGACCGAGGTAGCCATCGCTGGCGGTGTTGACTCCATTTCAATGCGAACCCGCCAAGAACCGGGCAAAAATAAACAAAATCAACGGCTACTGGATGAAAAACCCGACATCTTCATGGCTATGGGCAACACGGCAGAGGTTGTTGCAAGGAGATATCAGGTAACCAGAGAAATGCAGGATGAGTATTCGCTGCAAAGTCAACAGAGATATGCTGCGGCAGTTGAATCAGGAAAGATTGCTGAAGAAATTGTTCCAATGAACGCGACAATGCTTAAGGTTGACAAAGAAACGGGTGAAGAGTCGCACGTAGAGGTTCTGGTCGATAAAGATGAGTGCAATAGACCACAGACTACATTGGACGGACTGGCTAGTCTCCCTCCCGCATTCGAGGAGGATGGATCTGTAACTGCAGGAAATGCCTCGCAGTTATCCGACGGAGCGTCAATGACACTGTTGATGACGGCGGAACGTGCCGCAGCGCTTGGTCTGGAGCCGATGGGCGTCTATCGCGGCTTTACAATTGCTGGTTGCGAGCCGGATGAGATGGGAATCGGACCTGTCTTTGCCATTCCACGTCTTCTTAAGAATGCAGGCCTTAATCAAGACGACATTGATCTCTGGGAGTTGAATGAAGCTTTTGCTTCGCAGTGTCTTTACTGCCGTGACGCTCTGGGTATCGATAACGAGAAATACAATGTTCTTGGCGGAAGTATTTCCATCGGTCATCCCTTCGGTATGACGGGGTCTAGGCAGACTGGTCTAATTCTGCGTGAGCTCAAACGCCGCAATCAAAAATATGGTGTTGTCACCATGTGCATAGGTGGTGGACAAGGAGCTGCTGGTCTTTTTGAAGTCGCCTAAAGAGCAGCAACTACAGAAAATGCCTGTCTTGCGTCTTCGTGAGGCAGGTATCTTTCACGGATGGATTTTTTCTTGTGAAAGTCCCACACACTAGAGAGCTGTCCAGGCTGTTCGGCCGTCTTTGCCCAAGCCGGAGAAAGAGTCATTTATTTGAGAAGTCTCAATCCCTGTTAAGAAAGGTACGAAGCATCCTTCTGCTCGCCTTTATCGTAAGCCTTGCTCCGCTTGCGCTAGCGGTTCCCGCGGAGGAATACAGCGCATTGTCAGATCAGGAAGTGACTGGCTTAATCACCGAATGGGCTTCCCTGAAACCTGAGCAAAGGAGGGCCCTGCTCTATGAGATTCGCTCCAGGATAGCTCTTCGCAGGAGTAGCGCTATTCGAAATCCCGATGAGAAGGAGATAGAAAGGCAATCACTCTTGGGAAGGCAGTACGGGCGTCAAAATATAGTAGACCGGCCGATTAAGTTGAATAAACAGTCCCTAGAAATTCGCGTTAGGACCTTAAAGGGCGGAGGCCCTGCTCGATCAATTAAACCGAGTAAATACGATCATTCACAGGGAAGTAACTCTTTTTCCAACTTTCCAAAGTATGGCAAACGTTTGCGAGCAATTGAGGATCGTGGAGGTGAGCACTCAGATGCGCCAATAAGATTTGGATCTGGTTTTGAGTCGCGAAAGAGAGTCGGTGCAGATGCTAAAAGAGGGAAAGAGCCCTCAAAAAAGCAGTTAGTGGATGAATAGTTCTCCGAAACTTCTGGTCGTCGATGATGATCCAGAGCTACGAGATCTGACCAAGGCGTATCTCGTGAAGAATGGTTTTGTTGTGAACACAGCTGAATCATCTGT
Source organism: uncultured Gammaproteobacteria bacterium (assembly GCA_913051785.1). GTDB lineage: Bacteria > Pseudomonadota > Gammaproteobacteria > Pseudomonadales > Azotimanducaceae > UBA4421. The sequence continues at coordinate 3,893 of CAJXCK010000083.1, read as the reverse complement.
TGGCATGGATGAGTTCCTAGAGATGAACGATGTTGATCTTTTGGTATTGGATTTGATGTTGCCGGGGGAGCATGGGCTGGCAATTGCCAAAAGACTGAAGAAGAAAAAAGATTTACCAATTATTATCGTTTCTGCGCAAGGTGAAGATATAGACAGAATAGTTGGATTAGAGATAGGGGCAGATGACTATCTACCCAAACCCTTCAACCCAAGAGAGTTGTTGGCGAGAATTCGTGCAGTCCTAAGAAGAAGTAATAGCAAGATAGAGGAGAAGGAAACTGAATCCAGTCGTCTTATCTTTAACGATTATGAGCTCGATCTTAATGCCCATAGCCTAAGTAAAGGAGGCGAAAAGGTAAGCTTAACCTCTGGTGAATTTGATCTATTAGCGTTACTCGCAGCGAATCCAAATAGGGTTCTGCATAGGGATACCATTTTAGACAAACTAACAGGCGCGGAACGATCTCCTTTTGATCGATCAATAGACGTTAGAGTGACTCGTTTGAGAGGGAAATTGGAATTTGATCCATCAAAACCGGAGTTGATAAAAACCATTTGGGGTAAAGGCTATATGTTTTGCCCTAGTCAGGATGCCTAGCCTTCGTTTGCTCCAAATGCCAGCCTCTTTGCTGGGCAGAACGAATTTAACGCTCACTATAAGCGCGGCCCTCATTTCGATTGTATCTACGATTGCTCTTTATACTTTTGTGATAGATCCGATAGCGGAGAAGTCAGCTGACGACGAGGCTGCGTTGCTGGTGCTGTCCGCGCAAACCTGGGTTGAATTGCCGCCAGAAGCCAGACCCTTTTTTGAATTAGAGCTTGCTCAAAATCACGATCTGATTATCAGTCAAGTAATTCAAGAGTTGCCGGAATACCAAGGTTCTGATTCCGCAATCGGCCTTCTTGTAATGAAGTTGCAAGACCGATTATTCGGTGAGGTCACGGTGTTGGACGGGGATGATCTCGTTTGGGTGGAGCTATCAATGGGTGGTTATGAATTCCAGATAGGCGTCTCCCCTGATCGTCAGCAAATTCAGCCTCTTAACGTTGCGATCGTCATAGTAGGGCTCGGAGCAGCAATCGTATTCTTCACCTCACTTCTCGTTGTTCAACGAGTAACAAAACCACTAGTGAAAATCTCCAAGCAGGCTGAGCGTTTTCGCGGTGATGAGAATATAGAGCCGTTGCCAGAGACGGGACCGCGGGAGCTCATTTCTCTAGCTCGGAATTTCAATACGATGGCTGCAGATATTTCTCGTCTTTTAGCGAATCGCACTACCTTAATGGCAGGCATCTCTCATGATCTTCGAACGCCTTTGACCCGAATGCGCCTATCTTTGGAGCTTTTGCCGGAAGAAACTGATAAAAATTTTGTAGAGAGTATGAACCGAAATATATCGTCGATGGAGGAACTCGTAACAGACGCTTTGAGCTTTGCAAAAGGTACTCAAGAGCAATTACAGGAAGTAACTTTGCGCAGTCTAGTAATAGACATCATAGATAGTTTTGACTCCGAGATCGCCTTCTCCTCAAATGTGTCCGGCGATTTTAGGCTGTTTCTGGCGATTAATGCTTTCACTCGTGTTGTCGTGAATCTGATCTCTAATGCGTTGCTTTATGGTGATAGGGCCGAACTTGTTTTGGGTGCGAATCAACTGCAAATTCTCGATTATGGGCCTGGCATTCCTGATAAACATAAAACTCAGATATTTGAACCTTTTTTTAGACTAGATCAGTCGAGGAGTGCTCTGATAGCTGGGAGTGGCTTGGGATTAGCTATCGTATCCCAACTCTGTTCTGCTCATGAATGGTCAGTTACTGTTGAAGATAGAAATCCCAAGGGCAGCGTGTTTTGTTTCGTTTTTGGCGACTAATTAGAGCTTGATTCTTGATACATGTTGAAACAAAACAAGCCTTCAGAGAAATTTTTTAGTAACTGGATTAGCCGATCATCTAACAAGTTCGGCGTGCCTTTTTTGTTTTTGAGCCGAATTAGGACGCTTTAGAAAGCGCGGGGCCAATGACTTTCTCTCCGAGTCATTGGCCCTCTTCCCCTCCAAAGTCTTTTTTACTGAGCGTTGGTTTTATATCATATAGTTTGTGGCTCCTCTTGATAACAAGGCTTTAGAATGGCGAATGTAGTCTCAGATAAAGACGGTACGATGGCCTTGGTCACCATTAATCGGCCTGGCAAACACAATGCAATATCGTTAGAGGCGCTATCCGAATTGCACGCCGCGATTGATGACGCGGCATCTGATGAGAGAATTCGCGTCATTACAATCACCGGAGCTGGTGGAAAAGCTTTTGCAGCTGGTTCAGATTTAAGCGAAGTGATGGATAGAGATTTGGAAAAAGCGCTTGAACCAATTGTGCAAGGCCTAGCAGACAAATTGGAGCGCACTCCAAAACCTACCATCGCAGCGATTGATGGCATCTGCATGGGTGGGGGGCTTGAGGTCGCGCTAGGTTGCGATCTTCGAATAGCCACTCCCAATAGCAAGTTCGCAACACCTGAGGGAAAACTAGGCATCATTCCTGGGGGAGGTGCTACCGCTAGGCTTCCTCGGATTGTTGGTAGAGCTTGGGGAATGGAGATGTTGCTTATGGGCGAGACAATCGATGGGCGAAAAGCGCTAGAGATAGGTTTAGTAACTAGGCTATACGAATCAGAAGATCTTTTACTGGAAGCAAAGAAAATGGCTGAACATCTATCTTCATTTGCTCCCTTTGTTCCAAGAACGATGAAGGCGATGGTCAATTTTGGAATGGAAGCCAGTTTATCGGGAGCTTTGATGTTAGAAAAATATGCTCAGGGGGCGCTGGTGCAGACGAAGGATAAAGAAGAGGGAATTAGCGCGTTCTTGGAAAAACGAACACCGGATTTTAAGGGCGAATAGAATCCTTTGGATGTTTATGCTTTTTATTATTGCTTTCAGGATCTCGACGCGATAAAAATTCAAATGATTCTTAAGAAGAGGAGGAAAAGAAATGGCGACTGAGAAGTTTCCGGTAGAGGGAAGTCACATTATGATGTTCGCGCGGTCAGTAGCGGACGGAAACCAAATTTACTGCGACGCGGATTACGCAGCAAAAACTGAACCAGGGAAAATAATTGCTCCGCCAACTTTTGCGCAGTCGAGTGCGCAGTTCGATCCGGATTACTTTTTGCGTCCAAAGCTAGACGAAGATTGGTTTGGCTCTGGAAAAGAAGCAACTGGGATCAAAAAGGAATCCTCCGGTGGCGGTGGGGGAGGCGGAGGTGGCGGCCTTCACGCTGAACAGCACTTCGAATATCACAGGCATATTAGCCCTGGCGATGTCTTAACAGCGGAGACTAAACCAGGAAAGACCTGGGAGAAGGAGGGTAAGCGATCAGGAAAGCTTGTATTTTCGGAAACGGTTACTGAGTATCGCGATCAAAACGGTGAGCTGGTCATAACCGCTCGCGGTGTTGGTGTTCGAACAGAAAGACCAGTAGATCAATAGGAGGTCAGGATGGCTTTAGCAGGAAAAGATCTGAACGTCGGGGATACTTATACAGAATGCCTCGTAGAAGATTTGAAAAGAACTCAAATTGTCATGTATGCAGGGGCATCTGGAGACTACAATCCTGTGCACACAGACGAAAAGTTTACGAAAGAAGTTGCGGGTTATCCTACTGTTTTTGCGCACGGGATGCTGACGATGGGTATGACAGGCAGAATGCTTACAAATTATGTAGGGGACGGTCGCTTAACAAAATATGGGGTTCGTTTTACCAGCCAGGTTTGGCCGGGGGATACTCTTAATTCCACCGCTAAGGTGGAAGAAATTAATGAGGGACTTGTGAATCTTTCAGTAGAAACAACTAATCAAGATGGAGCCATTGTTCTATCAGGTTACGCTGA
>CAJXCK010000082.1 GCA_913051785.1 uncultured Gammaproteobacteria bacterium | reverse complement strand
CCCCAGGACACCGCCTGGCGCCCAAGCGTGACATTCCAATTTCCCTGCTGATACTGAATTGCGGCTCTATCTAGCCGGTGAAAACTTTGGTGATGAGCTCCCGCTCCATCCTCGACCGGCCACGTTGCGTTAATCCAGCGATTTCGATCACTAATAACAGTCTGATCGAGTGCCGTGTCTTGAGCATTTTGTTGCACAATGGCGTCGCCGTTTTGAAGGATCAGTGAGTAATCGACTAAGAAACGAAAGGGCCCAGCATCCTGACGAAACATCATTCTGAGATCACCCGTCGAGTTCACAGACGGCGATTCTATCGCTTGATTCTGGACATCATGGTCCGGCAATTTGCTGGAGGTCGTAAACCACTTAAAGCGTAAGTCGGCCTCTAGCGGTTGAACGCTGTTCGAGTTAAGGAGACAAACAAAAGCCAGAAAGATCGTTGAAAAATTAGTCCGTAACGACTTCATCCCGCTCAACTGTTCCATCACGAAGGTGTACCTGGCGCTTTGCATAACCCATAACCATCGGGTCATGGGTTGCCGTGATAATGGTCATCCCCTGGGTTTCGTTCAGATTACGCAATAGCTCCATGAGCTCTTTCGTCGTCTCACTGTCGAGGTTCGCGCTGGGCTCATCGGCCAAAAGTAATACCGGGTTAGTCACAATCGCTCTCGCTATCGCCACACGTTGCTGCTGGCCACCCGACATCTCACCGGGACGCCGATCCTGCAGCTCACTCAAGCCCAGAGACTTCAAAGCCTCTCCGGCGCGCTCTTTGCGTTCAGCCGAGCCCACACCTTGAAGCTGCAGAATGAACTCAACATTCTCCAAAGCACTCAGCACTGGCACAAGATTGTAGGCCTGAAACACAAAACCAATTTTCCGCAATCTAAGGGCTGCAAGGTCACCCTCAGACAAGGGGGCCAGCTCCTCACCATCGAGTTCAATGATTCCTTCATCCTGCCGATCCAGTCCTCCAACAATGTTTAGCAGGGTCGACTTACCCGAACCCGAGGGACCGGACAGGCTAACGAATTCGCTAGACGAGAGTGAAAAGTCCACCCCACGTAATGCATGCACAGGAACTGCCTCTTCCTGATAAACCCGAGTCAATCCCCTCGCCATTACCACTTCGCCACTCATATGCCTACCTCCACTGTATTCGCTACCTTACTCACCCTCTCATAGCCTCAAGCGGCGTTATCCTCGTCGCTCGCTTTGCGGGCCAGTAACTGGCAAGGACGCCCATGAATAAACTCATCAATGCAATTGTAACAAAATCATCGACACGCATAATCGGATACAAAACTGCCCTCATACCAAATGATTCTAAACCCTCTGCCCAGACGCCTAGGTTCAGCCCATCCTCTAACCCTAAAAACGAAAAATAAGCCAACACCAGGCCAAAAATCATGCCAAAGGTCATGATCAACACTGACTCAATCACCACCTCCAGAACGATCGTTCTGCGATTCATACCAAGCGCCCTTAGCATGCCAAACTCTTTGGTACGCTCCATGACACTCGCAATAAGCGTATTCACCAGACCAAATATCAAGGCGCCCATGATAAAAAAGAAAAAGATATAGATGATGCTATCGGTGAATAGATAGAGTCCCGCTGCCTGCGGATTCAGCTCTTCCCAATTCATTACCTCTAAACCAATAAAAAAATCCACCAATAGCGCCTGGATACTCAGTTTTTTCGGCTCTTCGTTCAGGCGAATCGAGACCTCGGTGACATTCTCAGTATCCAATAGCGACTGGATCGTTTGCAAACCGGAAAACACATAGGCTTTCTCTAGACCTGTACCTTCCGCATCATAAGTGCCCGCAATCCGAAAGCCTCGCTCTCTTGTTAAGCCGTCCGACCCTTGAGTCATAATGACTAATCGCAGTCCAACCCTTGTTTTAAGCTGCCTCGCAAGCTCTTTACCAATGATCATCCGGCCATCACCAGGGCCACTCAAATTTTCGCCATCGATAACCACTTTATCGAGAAAAGAGATCGATTCTGCACTAGGATTGATACCGACCAGCTGAATACCGCGAGTTTCACGTTCACTAAGAATGACCGCAGGAACCGAAATACGAGGCGCCCACCCCATGAGGTCTTCCGATGGAACGTCAGGCTGATAGTCGCTGGCCAACTCAAAGCCGCGCTGAATACCTGGATCATCCAGATAACCCGGAGCGTGCACCTTAATGTGTCCAGTGAGATTACCGACGACCCCGTCCAGCATATCGTACTGCCAACCCCTGACCAGGCCCATTGAAAGACTCGACCCTAAGACCGCAACCGCCACAGCCGCAAATAACATCGCGTTGCGACGACGATGCCGCAGAATGTTACGAAAACTCAATTGAAAAGCCAGATTCGCAGACATCTCAGTTCTCCGCCCTTATCGCCTCTATCGGCCGCATTCCAAAAATCCTAAGACTAGGGATCAACGCAGCAACCTGGACCCCCAGCAAAATCGTTACCGTCGCTGTACGCATCGCTTCCCAATTAAAAGTCGGGTGCAAGCGTTCTGGAAACATTGCAACCATATCCGGGGGATAGCTTTCGAGAAGCTCCTGGGGGAGGGTCATACCATATTCCATCAGGGGCCAGACAGTAATCGCAGTCAAGCCAAAGCCCAAAACTAATCCCAGCGAAGAAATTAAAAACGCCTCGACTTGGAACTGAATTAACAACTGGTGCGGCCTCATACCTAACGCGAGAAGAACTCCCATTTCATTCGTGCGCTCGTAAATCAGCATCATGAAAGCGTTGACCACAGAGAACACGACTATGATGCAGATAAAATAGAACATGAAGTTGGTACTCACATCCTTCATCTCGGTCAGCTGCACAACATCTGGCAAGAGGTCCTGCCATGCCAGATGATTAAGGTCTACTCCTTCACCAGGATCATTTCGGGCGATTTGGATTCCTTCCTCACTATCAAGCAGGGCTGTTGAAACGCCGACGACCATATGTGCTTCCTCTGCTTCCATGGACCAGGCCTCTCTAAAGTCCCCTACCGGAATCTGCACCAAGGTACGGTCAAGCTCCGTTGATCCGGATCTGAAGATGCCAACGATGGTCGCCGCATGCGCGGCGATCCCGCCATTCTTGGCAGTACCTAATATTACGAGGTCATCACCAAGTTTCGCGCCAAGATTGCGCGCGAGCGCTTCACCGATCACGGCCTCTCCATCAGCAGCGAGATAAGCTCCCGTTTTGATATTCCTGGCCAAACCGCTCCATTGCGCCTCTACCTTTGGCTCTAAGCCTAATACAAACCCCCCGGTGCTTTTGTCTCCGACTGAAAGGATCGCCGAGCCCTGCACGCGGGAACTAACAAAATCAAAACGGCCAGTTTGAAGCAATCGCGATTCTGCAAGGCTTTCTCTGACAGTATGTTCTACCTGCGGTTCTTCTTCATAAAGCGGATGTTGAATTTGTGCGTGCCCAGGCATTGCTCGGGCAGAAATATCAGCCATCTGCGCAAACACGCCACCCTGAAAAGAGCGCATGAACACCAACAACCAGACCGCGAATATGATTCCGCCTGCCGTCAAAAGAGTTCGGCGTCGATTCCTCCACACGTTGCGCCAGGATATCTGAACAAGGCGAAGCAAGATGCTACTCGAATCCGCTTTCGTTCTGTTCGCAAAATTTTGTTCTTTTTGTCCTAGTGCAATCTCACTCATTCACTCACTCCTCATCGCCGTCACAGGCTCAAGCCAAAGAATCTTGATCGAGCCAACAAAAGCCGCAATCTGAATACCGACCAAAAAAATAAGCGGCGCCGCCACCAAAGAACCCACCGAAAATGCAGGATAGAATCGTTCAGGAAAGATAAAGTAAAACCCCTTCACCATCTCATTCACTTCCGCCGGAATAGGAACCCCTAACGTGAGTCCAAGATAAGTGATCCCAACATTCAAAATTGTGGCAATGATCGCCCCTATCACCCATATACCCATGGCTTCAAGCTGTACCTGCCGAATGATGCCCCAGGGCCGCATACCCAATGACAGCAGCATCCCAAACTCCCGGGTCCGCTCAAAGACCATCATGCTGAAAGTATTAGCGATACTGAAGAGAGTCAGAACCATGATTAGTGCCATCATCGCGATCCCAGCCACGTCATCAGCCCTGATAGCCTGGTAGGTCTCTGGTGATATTTCCGACCAACCTCTCGCGATTGCCTCATCAGGCAGCTTCTCACTAACAAATCCGGTCGCCTCAGCCACATAATCGATATCCGTCAACCTCAAAGTCAACGCATGAACCTCATCTCCCAGCCCAAATGCCTGCTGCGCAGTCGCCAAACGAACAAAGGCAAATGATCGATCATATTGAATATTTCCGGAGCTAAAAATTCCACTTACACTCAATACCAGCGCAGCAATGCCCCCCTCTTTTTGAGAACCCAGGACAACAATTTCTTCCCCTAAACCCACACCCAGGTTACGCGCCATGGCTTTTCCTAAAACCACATCATTTTGATCGACAGGTACTGTTCCTTCCGACAAAGCATTGAAAAAAGTAAAATGCTCTGTTTCTTTAGCAAAGTCAGCCCCAATCAAAATTCCACCAAAGGACTTCTCATCGACAGAAAATAACGAAGGCGCTGTCACCCTTGGAGCTGCTGCCTTGACCATCTGAATTTCTTCGATGGACCGCATAAGCTCAGTCGCATCCTGAATAGTCTGTTCTAGCTTCTGATCATCCTCATAATCGACATGGATCACATCAGCGTGCCCGGGATATTGTTCAGTCATCACCTCGGCTAGCTGCTTATACATACCGACTTGATAGGACCGCAGGCCAGACACCAGAAAACACGAAAAGACAATGGCAGCGACGGTAAGCCAGGTTCTTCGCTTATTACGAAAAATGTTGCGCCAAGCAACCATCCAGAGCATCCCGGCTTTAGGTGAAACAACGTTTCCGGGAAGCGTCAGTTTTTGAGGGTAAACCTCAGCCATTAACGCGTTCGTTCAGACCGAAGAGAAAAAGTACTGAAAAGGCGATCCTCAAGATCCAAGTCAAAGGCCATCTTTTGATACTCAAACTCGGTGTAGCTATTAGGATCATCTATATCACCCATGCGCATGTGGGTGGCAAAGATTCTTCCCCCCAAATTACCGATCTTGAGACTTTTCATTTCTTTCAATGGCTGAAGATCTTGGTCATAAAAAACGATGCCCATCATGACGGCGTCTTCACGAAGAGTCATGCGCTCCTTACCCCAGACAACCGCCGCATCGTCATTAGGAATCGCGTCGATGGTATAAATCTTTTTCCCCTCTTGAACCTTAGTATCTACAAGCTCAAACCGGTAATCCGTTAGATACTTATCGCTTCTAGATAGGTCGTTGTAAGAAAAGTCCGACCCTGCCCATGACTGACCCATCATACTGCTGGGTAAGCGAATGTTTCGATTCAACTTGGGATTAAAGGTCCACATTTTATCCCCTAATTTGAGCATCGCATTACCTGCGTCCTTCGCCGGAGCGGTGAAACGAATCAGTGAATCTTTTGTGCCTCTCGTCCAGCCAACCAAACTCGAACGACGCTCCCAGGTCGGCCTTTTAATGAACATAGTCATTTCAGCATAAGAGGTGCCGCCCCTGGATAATTCCAGATTACTCAACACAAGGCTTCGGATATCTACTTCTTCGGATGCACAAAGTGAAGAAACAACCATCAGACTAAGAACTAAAACACCCTTCAACTGCTTCATATATCTAACACCCCCCCAAACTCATGGACCAACTTAAACCCTCAACAAGTGACATACTAGACTTCACTTCTAGAGGCATCAACATTAGTATACAAAATCAAAATATTGACTTGATCTAATTTATGTCTCTAAGGGAAAGGAAAAAGCAGAAGACTCAGCAGGCAATACTCGAGGCAGCCAAGTCCTTGATCGAGCGAGAAGAATTCGAATCCGTTACGACGCGCCTGATCGCAGAGACCGCCGACATCAGCTATCAAACTTTATATAACTATTTCCCCTCCAAGAACGACATCCTAATTGAGCTGTTAAAAGAAAAACTCGTGGGTTCAGAAGAAACCTACCAACGAATCATTCGCACATTTTCAGGCGATGTATTGGACAGCTTGCAACAACTCAACCGGTCACGCCTTGAATTTGCTCTGGTCTACAGAAATCCGGTGGACGAGTATATAAACATGACGATGAAGATATTCACGACAGCCTACCAGAAGCTAAATTTAATCGAGTCTCTAGACCAGTTTGGTGTTGAGCAATACCAGGCAATTTTAGCGCTTGCACGAGGTATCAGACTTCTCCAAGAAAACACCGATATTCAGCTGATGGCCCATACACTCCAGATTATCAGCACTTACGGTGTTCAAAGTGTCCTCATGTCCGAGGTCAGAGATGACGCCTCTATATTTCTCGATGCGCTCAATCAGCAAACAGAACAACTCGTGAAGCCCTACCTATTAAAAGACCTCAATTAGCGTTTTCTGCGAGTAAACGAGATTACATTGTCACCCTTGATCGCTTGTTGCTTGAGCGTAATCAACATCTCCCAGGTCAAAATTCGATTTTCTTCTTTCAAAAAACCGCGACAACCTATGCCATTACCAGTAACAAACAAAGTCACACTAACAGATAAAGTTTGGTTCTCATTCCAAAGTAAAATCAGATTCGGCTCGCTCTCAAGCTTGCCAATGCCATCCAAACCTACTCCTGAGACCCTCGCATCCACCGTATAGGTTCCCACGTCGTTAGGTGCCACTCTTATTGAGACTTCCCCCGAATAAGCTTCAAGCAATCTACCGCTAATCGTGTAGCCTTCCTGGTCTTCAACTACTTCTATGTCGAGCTCCACGGCCTCTCCCAGGCTCGCTTCTTCGACTAATACAGTACCCTTTCCAAACCAAAGGCCCTTATTCAATATCAATGCAATATTCCTTTTGAAGATTCCTCTCGTAGCAACTTACTGGCTCCTATTGACTCCATGCATTCCTGGCCTTGATTAGTCGAGTTATTTACGTACGTTGATACTGGAATCAATTCTAGCTCGACCGGCAACCGAGACCTCATCAGTGATTCCAGCTCCTGGGTCGGAATCTCTAGATCTATCCATTTCAGAGCCTCTTCTGAATTTAACATAACGGGCTGTCTTTTATGAACCTGAGCTAGGCCTTCGCATGCTTCAGTGGTCAATACAGTAAAAGATTCGATCAATTCCGAACCTTTCTCCCATCGATCCCACAGTCCCGCTAAAAACAAACCCTTATCGAGTTTGGACCGAATCATAAATGGAACTTTTTTCCCTTTAATGTTGGTCCATTCGAAATAAGCGCTGACCGGGATCAAACACCTCCGTTTATTATAGGGCTCTTTAAATGCAGGACTTCGGGCGGCTGTTTCTGATCTCGCATTAAACATCGAATATTTGGTCGAGGGGGTAGCCGCCCAATAAGGAATTAGCCACCATTGCATTGGCAGAACTTCTATTTCCGTTTGCTCTCTTTGAACCAAGATGGGTACCCGACTCATAGGTGCTAGGTTGTAATTGTCTTCACCATCATATTGAACTCCTAAAACGTCCATCAAAAACTGAGATAGAGGATCAGAAACTACATTGAGGCGACCACACATGATTCTAGCCCTTATGCTTCCCTAAAGCCCAACCACCATCCGACAAGACAGATTCAGCAAACTCGGTCGGCTCGGACTCGAGCTGCGTTGCCATGGTGTCATTCCACCGATTTAAAAAGCCAAATAACGAGATAACCGCTACGAGCTGGACTATCTGACGCTCTTCAAAGTGTTCGCGTAAGTCGTCAAAGTGTTTTTTACTCGTTTCGTTCGGGACTCGACCCGCCGCTAAAGCAATCGCAATCGCTGCCTTTTCTGACTGACTAAAAAGCTCGCTTTCCTCGTAGCGAAGCAAGTCTTGTAATTTCTCTTCTTCAATCCCCGTCTGGTGAGCTCCATGAGAAGTATGAGCCTGACAGTAACTGCATCCAGAACTGACACTGGTCGCATAAGCAACTAGTTGAATAAGATCCGGACCAATATTTAACTCAGCACCCTCTTGACCTGGTATTTGGGGGCCAACGGCAGCTAGGAGCGCTTTTGCATCGGCGCCACGGATAGTGGCGACAAAAAGAGAAAAAATCGGGACCAGCTGCCTCATATGGGACATCGTCATAATACTATTAGGTAGAAAACCCATCGACGCTTCAGCCATGCTCATAAACGGCTCTAATTCTCCAACCTCAGCACGCTCCATCGGTTTTACGTTGGCCATCTCTTTATTAACTCACTTACTTTTCTTATGATCTAAGCATTACTTAAAAGAACTACAAGCACCAGCCATTAAGGCAAGGTATCGCGTGAATTAAAGACGCCAAATCAGATAGACCAGGACAGGGAGAAAACAACATGTCGCAAATCGAAGGTTTCAGGGAAGAGACAAGAATCTGGTTAGAAAAGAACTGCCCCACTGGCGCTAAAGGGATCGGTCAAGTGCCGACAGGGAGCACCAAGATCAAAATCGAAGATCCGGACGTCACTCTGTGGTTGGATCGAATGATTGAGAAGGGCTGGACCGCTCCGACTTGGCCCAAGGAGTTTGGGGGAGCAGATCTGAGTACCGAAGAATACGTGGTGCTAATCGAAGAAATGAGGAGACTCGATGCGCGTCCTGCTCTAGGAGGAATGGGGACCAGCATGATAGGCCCCACACTGCTCGAATATGGAACAGATGAGCAGAAGCAAGAGCACCTGCCAAAAATCGCCAAGGCAGAGGTTGCATGGTGCCAGGGATACAGCGAGCCAGGATCGGGTTCCGATCTTGCTTCTCTAAATACCCGCGCGGTAGATTCCGGCGATCACTACCTAATCAACGGCCAAAAAATCTGGACCTCTGGCGCTCAATGGGCCGACTGGATGTTCTGTCTGGTGAGAACAGATCCTGAAGTCCCAAAGCACAACGGCATCAGTTTCGTTCTCTTATCGATGGCCCAGCCCGGCGTTACAGTAAAACCCATTCGTCTAATTAGTGGAAACTCGCCATTTTGCGAGACTTTTTTTGATGACGCGGTCGCGTATAAAGCCAACTTGGTCGGCGAACTCAACAAAGGCTGGACCGTAGGAAAAAGACTCCTCCAACATGAGAGGTCGGGAATGGCATCATTAGTAGGCGCCCAAAGTAGAGACCCAGGAGCCACCCTCCAAGAGGTAGCACATTCTTATCTTGGAACTGATAGGGAGGGGAAAGTGGCTGATGCCGCCTTGCGTTCCCGAGCGATCAACCACGAGATTAACGACGCCGCATTTGCGCTCACCCGCAAGAGAACTGTGCAGGAAGCAGAGGACGGAAACACACCTGGACCAGCCACTTCTATTTTCAAAATGTATGGGACGGAGCTCGAGCAAGACAAATCCAGTCTGATGTGCGAAATCAGAGGGACTCAGGGAATCGGCTGGGAAGGCAGCAGTTTTGATTCGGACGAAATTGAGTGGACCCGATCTTGGTTAAGTAACCGAGCGGCCTCGATCTATAGTGGAACCAACGAAATCCAACGCAACATCATTGCGAAAAGGGTCTTAGGTCTACCCGATTGATAGGGGAACCCAAACCACCGGTTGCGAAAAGGTCTCGGCATACCTTTAGTCATCATGGTAGGACCATCCAGGATGACTATGCCTGGTTAGAGGACCCCAACTATCCAAGCGTTGAAGATTCTGAAATCCTCGAATATCTCAACCAGGAAAACCAATTCTTCGAAGCTATGATGGAACCCCATCAAGGTGTCGTTGAGACAATATTTAACGAGATAAAGGGAAGACAACCAACAGAGGACAGTTCAGTGCCTTCTGAAGAAAACGGTTTCATCTATCAATGGCGTTTTCACGAAGACGAAGAGTATAGAACATGGTATCGAGCACCGGTTAGCCGTCCTGATGATTGGTCAATCCTTCTCGACGAACGAGTACTCTCGGCCGGCTCTGATTATTTCAGTCTGGGCGGCATATCGGTCAGCGACGACACCAAAAAAATCGCCTATAGCATTGATCGAGATGGAAGCGAGCGCTATGAGCTTTTCGTCGTAGATATTGAAAGCGGCAGACAATTATCAGACCCCATTCCAAACACAATGGGAGAGGCGCTCTGGGATAGTACAGACCAAGGCCTGATATATGTACTTTTAAACGAACAGTGGAGGCCTTTTAAAGTCCTTTATAGGGGCCTGAATTCTTCAGAGCCTGACGCCACTATCTACGAGGAACACGACAGTAGCTTTTTTGTCAGTATTCACTGTTCTCAATCAGAATCATTTGCTTTTATCAGTACAGCGGATCACGTCACGAGCCAATACTTTTACCTAGAGAGAAATCTCCTCAATACCGAGCCAATCGCCGTGACTGACCGGGTCAGCAATCACGAATATTATGTAGACCATGACGGCGAGCGCTTCATTATCAGGAGCAATTTAAGACATCAAAACTTCGATATTTTCACAACAGATATTAGCTCTGCTGCCAGCGAACAGTGGGACCTATTATTGAACGGATCCGATGAACTTTACATCACTGACTTTCTGGCCTTGAAGAATCATTTAATCGTAATGAGCCGCGCTAAGGGACTGGATCAAGTAGAAATCCATGACAACAAAACAAGAAAGCACTACCAAATTGAATTTCCGGATGCTGCTTATACTGTTGGCTTTGGCACTAATCCAAAGTCCGACGCCGCATTTGTTAGACTCGAATATTCCTCCATGACTTCGCCAAGTAAAATTCTTGATTATGATGTCATAACGCGCTCAACGGTTACTAAAAAGACCCAAAAGATCCCAAGCGGCTATTCAGAGGAAAATTATGTCTCGGAGCGCATCCTGGCCGAGGCTCGAGATGGAGCTCAAATCCCTGTAAGCCTGGTCTACAAAAAAAGTATTGATGTCAACGAGAGCACGCCAGTCCACCTTTATGCCTACGGCGCCTACGGGCACGCTATTCCTCCCTCGTTTTCCACCTCAAGACTATCTTTGTTAGATCGAGGATTTGTTTGTGCGATCGCACATATTCGGGGCGGAGACGATCTGGGTTATCACTGGTATACGCAAGGCAAGCTGATGTCTCGACATAATACCTTTAATGACTTCGTTGACTGCGCAAAGCATCTCATTCACATAGGCTACTCCTCACCCAAAAAGTTTTTCATCTCCGGGGGCAGTGCTGGAGGAGAGCTAATGGGTGCCGTTGTTAATCAAAACCCAGATTTATGGTGCGCAGTGGCAGCGCATGTTCCCTTCGTGGACGTCCTAAATACAATGCTTAACGCTGACCTACCCTTAACACCCATTGAATGGCCAGAGTGGGGGAATCCCATAGAAGACGCGGACTTCTTCGACTATATTCAGTCCTACTCTCCCTATGACCAAGTAGAACCAAAAGAATACCCGCCTATATTTGTCACCGCAGGATTAAACGACCCAAGGGTTACCTATTGGGAACCAGC
>CAJXCK010000081.1 GCA_913051785.1 uncultured Gammaproteobacteria bacterium | reverse complement strand
GGGAGGAGATCGAAGACCGTTGTATCGAATATGCTTCACTTGTCGCAGCAAATGCGCCCCTAACGGTCAAAGCAGCAAAAGCTGCATTGAACGCCTGGGAACGAGGTGGCGAAGAAAACGAGGTGGTATTGGTCAAGGAGCTGGTTGATGCTTGTTTCAATAGCGAGGACTATAAAGAAGGCCGAAGAGCATTCGCCGCTAAAGAAAAACCTCTGTTCAAAAATCGTTAAGGAATACCCGTGAGCGAAAAGGTAACTGCTAGCATTTTAATAATTGGCAACGAAATTCTTTCGGGTAGAACCCAAGACGTAAACATCAGTCATATTGCGAAAACTCTCGGTGATTGGGGCATTGTCGTCGAGCATTGTCGAGTCATCCCCGATGTTGAACAAATCATCATTGATACGGTGAATGAAGTTCGTTCGAAATATGACTATGTATTTACAACAGGGGGCATTGGTCCCACGCATGATGACATTACTGCTGAGTGCGTTGCGAAAGCCTTTTCTGTGGTACTTGAGCAAAATGAAGAGATAGCGAGTCGGATAAAGAAAAGACCAGCACCGGACGATGTAATGCAGTCGAGACTCCGAATGGCAAGAGTTCCGGTCGGATCAAAATTGATTGACAATCCGACCGGCGGACCACAAGGCTTTTCCTTGGAGAACGTTTTTGTGATGGCAGGGATTCCTTCAGTAATGCAAGCCATGTTGTCGAGCCTCGATGGAACACTGAAAACAGGCAAGGTAGTTAGGAGTCATTCGGTAAGGCTCTATCTCGGCGAAAGTCAAGTAGCTGAAGCTCTAAGTCAACTTCAGGATCAGAATCCTCTAATTGACATAGGAAGTTATCCTTTTTTCAAAGATGACAAATACGGTACGGTGATCGTCATCAGAGGAACAGAAACGGCAGACTTAAAAGATCTAGCCCTCAAAATAGTTTCCATTGGCCAAGCGGCCGGAACAGAGCCTGAGGATATGGGCTTAACAACGTGATTCTGGGAGCCTTTCAACAGGTGCGATTTATGCGAGTTTTTTCTTTTTGTTTTCTTACGCTTGCTTGTTTCTCAGCTTGGGCCCAATCAACTTATCAGGCGCAAAGCTGGCACTCCCAGAATCCTGAAAAATTCTATCAAAGTCCACCCAGTGAAAATAAGGTGCTCGCCGCATTGACTGCCATAAATGATTGTCGGGAGGCCAATAAAGACCGGCAAGGGTACTGCGAACTAGTCATTAATTCAGGCGAGAAACTGACTCCGGCTGCGACTTTAAAAAGATCAACGGACAAGAAGCATCCTTTATTCTTATGGCGCTATAAATCTGTGACGGCAACGGTTTACGTTGCAGGATCGATTCATGTCTTAAAAGAAGGTTTCTATCCTCTTCCGAAACAATACGTCCAAGCGTACAACGAGAGCGACGTGTTGGTGCTAGAAGTGAATATGGAGGCCATCAAACCCGAAGCGCTGCAAGCCACAATGATGAATTATGGTGCCTTAAAATCAGGAACACTGCGAACGTCAATGCCAGCTGATTTGTACGAGCATCTAGAACAGGTGGCCCCAGTTTATGGAATTCAGCTTGAGCAGTTACAACCATTCAAACCGGCGGTAGTTGGTCAACAACTTCAACTCATGGCCATGTATTCTATTGGTTATGAACCCGAATTTGGACTCGAATCCTACTTTATGGGTTTGGACGTGGATAAGCCGGTTTTAGAGCTGGAATCTGTCGAGGACCAACTGGATCTGCTCTTCAATACTGACCGTGCTACCCAGAACGCTCTGCTTCAAGAAACCTTGATGCAGTTACCGAGACTCCCTGATGACACGGACGCTATTATTCGAACGTGGATCCAAGGAGACGATAAAGGACTCGAGGCACTTATCCGCGACTCCATAGGCAGCTCAGCCTTGGCTCGGAACTTTATGAAAAAACTGCTGGATGATCGGAACGAGAAAATGGCTTCTAAAATATCGGGTTATCTCGAAACTAATAAAAGTTATTTCGTGATCGTTGGTGCTGCACATTTGGCCGGGAAGAATAGCGTAGTTTCAATTTTAAAGGATCGAGGTCAAATAGGGGAACGATTTTCATCCGAAGACGTTGCCATCAATTAATTGGATGATTCTTTGATGGCCTCAGAGAATGCAGAACACTCAACTAACAATCTCCATGACTTTACGCCAGCGATAGGTCTCACCAACCCTAACCTGCAGACCATTTTCTCAAGCGCTATTCGCAAGATAATTATCCCGAGGACAGAAGCGGGATTCTTAAACGCTGGCCAAGAAGAAATTATCAGCGTCGGTGATGTTCGGCTACAAATCGATAGAGACAATCCGGTAAACAAAGAGCCACTCGGATTAATCATGATCATTCCGGGCTGGCTGGGACATTCCAAATCCAGTTATGTAGTTTCTCTAGCCAAGAAACTAGTCGATGCAAGATTCGAGGTAGTTAGAATTACGTTAAGGGACCATGGTGAAACCTGCCATCTCAACCCTGGCATTTTCCACTCCGCTGAAACACAAGAGGTCGTTGATCTCATCAAGAAGTTGGCGGAAGACTTTAGAGTGAGACACCCGAATCAGGGAGGCGACTTAACAACAGGCCTCGTAGGATTCTCAATGGGCGGTAATTTTGCCCTAAGAGTCGCTCGACAGCTTCCGTCTGTTAGGACGCTCGCTATTTCTCCATCCCTGAGTCCGCAAAAAACTATCCAGAAAATTGAGAATTCCCAAATCTATCGGCCTTACTTCATAAATAAATGGCGGAAAATTTTTCGCGACAAACAAAGGCATTTCCCTGATCTTTATGATTTTTCATATGCTATGAAACAAAGATCGATTATTACTCTCACCAAGTATTTCATTGAAGAATTTACGAGTTTCGAGTCCGTTGATTCTTACTGCGATGCATACGATCTATGCGGTTCCAGGCTCGAAGGGGTCAATGCCCATATCTTGGCATCTCTTGATGACCCAGTGGTACCGACCTCCGATATAGATGAATTGCCGCCAAGTGTTAGTCGAAAAATGACTAAACGTGGCGGGCACACTGCGTTTATCGAAAATTGGGCACTAGAGAGCTGGAGTGACTCTTACACAGAACGTTTTTTTCTGGTGAGCCGAAATGACGAGTTAACCAAAGCCGAGCAAGGCTATTAAGTCGAATTTCTCGACTGCACCTTGTTAATAACCCAGGCTAGTCCAAGAATCGCGACCGCGATCACTGCATAATATTGAATCATATAGGTGAATGTCGGCGACATACTCCTGAGCCCAGAATCCATTGCGTCTCCGCCCAAGATACCTGCCAAGACACCTCCTATCGCGGATGCCAAAAACCATAAACCGAACATTTGCCCTGTGTATTTCTTCGGAGAGTACTTGGAAAAAGCAGATAAACCGATAGGAGAAAGTGTTAGCTCTCCCCATGTTTGCAAGAGATAAGTGATCAGTAACCATTGAACGCCGACCGTTCCTGTTTGAAGCGCGAGCGATACTGCTACTAACATCACGCCAAAACTGAGTGCCATCAGAACAACGCCTCCCACGAACTTGGTCGGATAAGAGGGATCGAGGTTTCGCTTGGCCAAATAAGCCCAAAAAGCTGCAAACATGGGAGCAAAGATAATAACCATGATCGGGTTAAATACCTGGACCCAAGAAACAGGAATTTCAAAGCCAAAGAAATTAAGGTCCGTAAAATCGCGAGCAAAAATATTTAAAGACCCTCCAGACTGATCAAATCCAGACCAGAAGGCCGCGGCGGCGACAAAGAGAAGAAGCAATAATAGGATCTTCCTTTGCTCCTCCGGTTCAAGTCCCGCGAAAAAATATAGATATACAAAGTAAATTGCTGCTACTGCCGTCAAAAAGTAGGCAAAGTTTTCTGCAAAATCTCTGGGTGAAATGGTTACGACGCCTGAAATAATAAGCCCCGCCCCGATCAACATAAAGACGGCAAGAAGGACAGATTTCAGGACTAAACGTTCCTTGACTCCTTCACCATGAGTATTTGGCAAGAGTCCAGCATCCCCCAATAAATGCCTGTATCGAATATAGCTGACGACCCCTAACAACATGCCAACGGCCGCTGCTCCGAATCCCCAGTGCCATCCAACTTTCTCTCCCAGGTAACCACAAACCACAAATCCAATCGTTGATCCGATATTTATGGACATATAGAAGATCGTGTACCCAGCGTCTCTTTTGTCTTCCATACCTTGATTTTCGTATAACCTTCCGACAATCGTCGAGATGTTGCCTTTTAGAAGCCCAGTTCCAAGAACAACCAAAGCCAGTCCCAGGAAAAACGTTTCGTTGATGGGTACCGCTAATACCAAGTGGCCGAGCGCGATCACTACTGCGCCATATAGGACGGCCTTTTGGTGACCAAGGAGGTTATCAGCAAGCCATCCTCCAGGAACCACCATAAAATAAACTAGGCCGACATAAATCCCATAAATGGCCTGCGCCTCAATCTGCGACCACCCGAGACCAGGATTGAAACCAGTCAGCCCTCCGGTCATAAATAAAACGAGAAGGGCTCGCATCCCATAATAGGACATGCGTTCCCACATCTCGGTGAAAAAGAGAGTTACCAACCCCTTCGGGTGGCCGAGAAACAACTGACTATCTGTGTGACCGCTCAACTGGAAACCTCCATCTGATCATTCTTAACAGAGCCACCTCTGCCAACTCGCAAGATCGCTGATGGTAAAGATTTGCCCAACAATTGCTCAAGCCATTCAGCCGTTTTAACCACCACTGGTGATTCGATTCTATGATCTACTCCCGACGTGTCGAGCATATAAAGCAGATCTTCTGTCGCGATATTACCAGTCGCATTTGGAGCGAAAGGGCAACCTCCAATCCCACCAATACTGGAGTCTATCGTGTCGACACCAGATAGGATCGCAGCGTAGGCATTTGCCATCCCGGTATTCCTCGTATCATGAAAATGAGCTCGTAGTTTAACCTGGGGAAATCGTTCTCTAATGCGCCCGAATAACCTGTTGACCTGGCCCGGCCCGGCAACCCCAATTGTATCAGCCAGGCCAATTTCAACGGGTTGAAATTCTACTAGCTCTTCCACCATTTTTAGTATTCGCGTCTCGGGTACTGAGGTTTCAAAAGGGCAACCAAACGCCACCGCCAAGGTAACTTGCACCGGGAATCGCGTCTGTTGTCCATCTCTCAAAACGGACTTCGCAAAATCCAACCCCCTCATCAGGTCCATACCTTGATTTCTGATCCCAAAACTGTCGGTCGAAGCAATGACTATCCCAGCCTCATGGAGACAAGTGTCACGAAGTCGCTGGTACCCTCTTTCATTTAAAACCAGACCTGTGAGCTTTGCCTCATGGATGTCAGCTAGTCCAGCACAAACGTTTTCAGCGTTTTCCATCTGCGGTACTTTTTTTGGATTTACGAAGCTCGCCACCTCAATTCTCTCCAAACCAGCAGAGATTGCTGCTCTGATTAGCTCTAATTTTTGGTCAGTTGAGAGTACCAACTCCTCGTTTTGAAGCCCGTCCCGCGGACTAACTTCCATAACCGTAATCCTGGTACTAGTCTTTCCTTCGATCATCGAGCCGTTAAAAACCTTCTCTTAAACTGACCGTTTTATTATAAGTTCTCGGCAAGTCAGGGTCGCGATAGAAATAACCGATCCTCTCAAACTGAATCCTATCAATTTCGTTTTCCATAACTGCTTTCTCAAGAAGGCCCTGAGATTCTGTCAGAGAATTTTTGTCTATATGATCTACAAAATCAGCCGACTTGGGCATCGGAACATTGAAAAGACGACCATATTGTCTGACGGAAACCAGCTCACAAGAATTCGCTTCCACCCAGTGAATAACGCCTCTCGCTTTGAGCCCGGATTTGTCTTGTCCACTTCGTGATTCCGGGAAATAGGTGCAATTAAGCTGAGTTAGTGCACCTGAATCGTCATAAATTGCTTCATCACAACGAATGATAAAGCCGTAGCGTAATCGAACCATTCCCCCCGGGGTTAGCCTTTTGAACTTTGCAGGAGGCTCTTCTAGGAAGTCCCCTTTTTCTATATAGAGGTCCCTTCCGAATAGAATTTCTCTCGCGCCAAGCTCAGGATTTTGCGGATGCCAATCCGCCGAAAGCTTTTCAATCTCATTCTCTGGGAGATTTGTCACAACCACCTTAAGCGGATCTATTACACACATGCCTCGGGGCGCTGTTTTTTCTAAATCAGCTCGAATGCAGAATTCAAGCAGGTTCATTTCTATAGTGTTTTCTTGCTTGGTTACGCCAATCCTTGCACAAAAGTCTCGAATCGCTCGGGCGGGCACCCCTCTCCTTTTCAACCCAGAAACGGTAGGCATCCGAGGATCATTCCAACCATCCACGAACTCCTCATCAACCAACCTGTTAAGAAGTCGCTTACTCATAACCGTGTACTCTAGACCAAGACGCGAGAACTCTATCTGCGGAGGGTGATAATTAACTGAGATGTTATCCAATACCCAGTCATACAAAGGCCGATGATCCTCGAATTCAAGAGTGCATAAGGAGTGGGAGATGCCCTCCAGCGCGTCACAAATGCAATGCGTGAAGTCATACATTGGGTAGATACACCAGTCATCACCAGTTTTGTGATGGCTCGCATGAATAATCCTATAGATTACCGGGTCTCGAAGGTTGATATTTGGCGAGCCCATATCAATTTTGAGCCTCACGACATGCTCTCCTTCTTTGAACTCGCCGCCTCGCATCCTTTTAAATAGATCGATACTCTCCGCTACCGGCCGCGCTCGAAATGGACTATCCACCCCTGGTTCTTTCAAAGTCCCCCGAGTCACTCTTATTTCCTCGGGACTGAGAGAACAGACATAGGCCTTTCCTTCAGATATCAAATCCACCGCGTACTGATAAATTTCTTCGAAATGATTAGATGCAAAGGTGATATCTGACCATTGAAAGCCCAACCACTCAATATCAGCTTGAATAGCGGCCACATATTCCTCACTCTCTTTCAGAGGATTGGTATCATCGAAACGCAGAAAAGTTTTTCCGCCGAATTCTTTGGCAACACCAAAATTGAGGCATATGCTTTTGGCATGGCCGATGTGTAAATAGCCATTTGGCTCCGGCGGAAATCGCGTAATTACGCCACTATCCAATACACCCTGATCCAAATCTTTCTGAATTCTTTGTCTGATAAAATCTGTTTTTTCTACGGCCATACTCTCCATTACCTTAGTGACCTTTAAGTCCGCCTACCTCAATATACGTCTTATCGAAATGCAGTGGTCTTGTACTTGAAAAAAAATGATGCTTCACGATCCGTAAATTTTAAGCGAATACATTTAATGGAGCCAAAGTGAGATGAGGTTTTTTCACCTCTTAGTATTTAGCCCAATAATAATCCTTGTCGTCGTCATGTTTATCTTCGACAGAGGCAGAGTCAAACAATATATAGCCTCGATAGAGGGGGACTATTGGTACAAAATCACCGATAGGGATAAAGGCGTCGGTTACCTAAACGAAGAAATCTCATTGACTGAAGAGGGTATTTCGATCTTTTCCCTGCTGGACTATTCGATTAACGGGTTAGAGCCTGTGTCTTCGGAGAAAAGACTGATTTTCTCGGCAAGCCCACCGTATCATCTTATAAAAGGCACTGAACGAAGGGGCTATGGCAACGAAGCAGTCGACTTGAGCATTGATCTCGATCCCGAGAACACGATCGGATTGGAACCAAATGGTTATCTAATAAGGCTAACAGCTAATGGAGAAAGCTCAACAGAAACCACCACAGCATCTATTAACTTCCTTGATCTTAACAGGCTCTCATATGCGGTTTTTTCTGGACTTGGGGAAAAAGGCATAACTGAAAACCATCAGATATTTGATTTTTCCTCACTTTCGAACCAGATCGTCGCAAGTGAGTTAATAACAAAATCTTCCGACTCCGTAATGATCGAAAGTACGGTGGATTCCGTCATGCACCGATTGACCTACAGTAAACTGGGGATTTTAGAAAGGTCGGATTTTGGTTCCCAATACTCGATTCAAAAAAGTTCAGAGAGGGAGGTAATTCAATCTCTTTCAGATAGAGATTTTGCAGCAGACTCAAAAGCATTTCCTAAAATTCTTCTCGATAGAATGCTCTCTGACACTAGCAACCTTAAAGGACTGAGTTTAAAACTAGACTCCGTTACCGCAGGCCACAAAATCTTTCGGGACACTCTGCCAATTTCGCTATCAAGCCATGTTCGGGATCATAGAAAAAATTCCTCCGCCGAAAGGCGCCAACTACCCATGAACCAAACTGCCACTTTTCTGACTCGACATCCCACAATTGTTAGTGTCCTTGAGCGTTTTCAGCGCCGAGAACGTGATATCGACAATGTCTCAGCGCTTATTGCCCTTATTCACGAATTGGTTGAATACAAAGATATCCCCAACAGCCAAGGCGTTCTTGAGACATTGGACTCAGGACGCGGCGACTGCACTGAATTCGCCGACCTGTTTACCACTTTGGCCAGATCCATTGGCATCCCGACCCAAACTGTCTTTGGAATTGTTTACGAACAAGGAGAGGTTCCGAAAATGGCTTTTCACGCTTGGAATGAGATCCAGATAAATAAAAAATTTCTGGAGATTGATCCCACTTGGCAGCAGATCCCAGTAGACGGTACACACATCAAACTGTCTCAAAATACAATCAGTAGCTTCCAAAATTATCCAGAGGAGGCGATCAACTACAGCGTTGACTACGCGGTTTACTAACTTGCCTCTCCCGCACGAAGAAGACCCTCCTGGGTCGTGGTCGCGATCAAAACTCCCTCTTCAGAAAAAAAATCCGCATGCACTAACGCCCTTGAGTTCGCCGCAGTCGTAGTCCTCTTGTGAAATAACAACCATTTAGTTATCGGGATATCTCGGTAGATCCAAAGGCTGTGATCGAGGCTCGCTATTTGCAACTTACTGCGATTGGTGATCGTTTGGTGGGGTAGGAAACCTGTCGAGACCAGACCCATATCCGAAGCATAGGCTAGCAACGCAGCGCTAATATTCGGAGTATCAGCCATGGATAGATTGAGCTCACCCTGATACCGAACCCAAACTGGGCTCCAAGAGCGATTTTCAGCCCATTCCGCACTCCCAATCTCAAACACTGATCTCATTTCGAAGGGTCTCTCCAGCTTCGCCATGGGACTTAGGCGCGGGTCAGAGTCTGATCCATCTAACGCCTTTGCAACCTCGGCATCGGGCCTCAACTCCTGTGGAGTAGGTACGTTCGGCATGGGCTCGCTATGTTCAAACCCTGACTCATCAATATGAAAAGAAACATCCATGTTGAAGATAGCTTGACCATTCTGAATGGCTACGACTCTGCGCATCGAAAAAGAGCGACCATCTCTAACTCGCTCTACGTCCAATAAGACAGGTTTCTTGTTATCACCGGGTCGGAGAAAATATGCATGGCAGGAGTGCATTTTGTAACCATCGAGCGTTCGTGACGCAGCAATGAGTGCCTGAGCGATAACTTGACCGCCAAAAATGCGCTCTCCATTCTCAGGTTCGTTCTCTGCCCGAAAAAGGTTTTCGTCGACCTTCTCTATCTGTAACAAATTCAGCAGTCGCGTTGCGCGTGTATTCAAATTCCACCCCTATGGGATTGCTCGTTGCTAGAAATCCATTCTGCTGTTACAACCATGTGCTGCAAACCTTCCTACAAAGAGCATTAAATGTCTGAGTTATCCGAAAAGAAAATTCAAAAATTTACAGACGATCTGCTCGAGTGTGAGCAAAACTCAATCGCTTATCCTAACTTGACCGCAAACTACCCAGGGGAAACGATAGACAAAGCTTACACCGTTCAACGGAACTTTATAAACAAACTTGTCGATTCTAGAATGTTGGGCGGAATAATCGGCTATAAAGCCGCCCTAACTGCTAAGTCTGCTCAAGATGCAATGAATATTGGGGAAGCGGTCATCGGGGTCTTGTTTCAGAGAAACCAAACCACAGCAGAATCTCTGGTGGTAGATCGTCAAGTCGCAGTGGAGACAGAATTTGGTTACGTCACTAATACGAACATCAAAGAGCCCGTTCTGGCGCGTGACGTCCACAAACTAATCTCTTCTTACTGCCCTGTGGTCGAGATCGCGTCACCCAATCTACGGAATAGGCCGAACGGCATAGATCTCATCTCAAGCAACTCTGCCACATACAGATTTATCAGAGGCAAAAGCCATGGTGTTCAAGAGGAAATCAGCTCGCTTGATCCCCTGGACAATTTCACTGTGGAACTCAAATTGGGAGATCAAACGCTTCACAAGGAGAGTAGCGGGAACGTCATGTCTGGTCAGGCTGACGCGTTAACCTGGCTAATTAACGAGGTGGTGAAACGCGGTTATGCTATACCCGCGGGCTCTTTTCTCATGACTGGATCTATCGGCCCGGCGCATCCGGCGAAAAACGGTGTCTACGACGCAAACTTCAGTGATTTGGGCTCGATAGCGCTTCGAATCTAAACTGGCAAACCGAATAACTTTCTCCTTAGGAATATATATATTGTGACATATTCCATTTTAACCTTAACGCTCGGCTGCTAGATTCTCGTCCGAATTTGAGTCAAGGATTTTAAATGTCGTCATACACGCAACTGATCGAAGAAAAACAAAAAGTAATAGGCCAAAAAGCAGAGTGGGCGGCAATTAACGCCGAATATACGGTTAGGATGGATCTTCAGAACCGGTTCAAAACAGGTCTCGAGATCGCCCAATATACAGCGGACATTATGAGAAGAGACATGGCCGCCTATGACCAAGACTCCTCTAAATACACGCAATCTCTCGGTTGCTGGCACGGATTCGTCGCCCAACAGGTGATGATGGGTGTAAAGCGTCACAAACAGACGACCAATAGAAGCTATATTTATTTGTCCGGATGGATGGTAGCAGCACTCCGGTCCAAATTTGGTCCGTTGCCAGATCAGAGCATGCACGAGAAAACAACTGTTGCGGACCTGATAGAAGAGATCTACACATTTCTGAAACAAGCCGATGCGAGAGAACTGCGGCACATCTTCACTGAGCTTGACGAAGCCAGGCAGAATGGAGACAACACCCAGAGCATTATGGATCGTATAAACAGTTACGAGACACATGTGGTTCCCATAATTGCGGATATTGATGCCGGTTTTGGTAACGAGGAAGCTACCTACCTTCTGGCCAAACGAATGATAGAAGCTGGATCCTGCGCCATCCAGATAGAGAATCAGGTTTCCGATGCGAAGCAATGTGGACATCAAGCCGGTAAAGTCACCGTTCCACACGAAGATTTCGTTTCGAAGATAAATGCCGTTCGATATGCCTTCTTGGAGCTGGGTATCGAGAACGGGATCATCGTCGCTCGTACGGATTCCCTAGGAGCAGGCCTCACCCAAAAAGTTCCTGTGTCAGTGACGCCAGGGGATTTGGGTAGCAAGTACAATGCGTTCCTGGATACTGAGACAGTCAATGATGTGAATGAGTTAGAGGACGGAGATATCACGATCCGCGTCGACG
>CAJXCK010000080.1 GCA_913051785.1 uncultured Gammaproteobacteria bacterium | reverse complement strand
TGGGTCATGTCGTTCTGCCAGATCAAAGCCAGGCTCGATCATCCTCAAGGGCGTGTCGGCATGCGTGTCTACCGTAAGAACCCTCTCGTGGATCTCCAAGGCTCGAGCGATTATTTCTTCCTCAGATTGAACTTCGTTTTGCGAACTTTCGCCGGTATCGCAGCCGGTAAGTACGAAGATCCCTGCGAGGGCGACGGTAATCATTGGTTTTATGCTCATTTTTATCTCGCTCGTTATAATTGTTGAGGTGGGTTACTAAACAAAAGTTCTAGCGATAGCATTGTCTATTTTCCGATTGGCTGTCCAGTTATCGATAAGCGATCAAGTGACCGCTTCTTCAAGGCAAGGGGCCTATGCTAATCCGCCGATACATACATATTTGATCTCCAAATAATCGTCCAGCCCGTATTTGGACCCCTCTCGCCCATTTCCAGATTCCTTCATACCCCCAAAAGGTGCCATTTCGTTGGATATGATTCCCTCATTGATTCCCACGATGCCGTATTGCAGTGACTCCGTAACTCTCATCATCTTTGAAGGATCTTTCGTATAAAGGTATGCCGCAAGACCTGCATCAGTATCGTTCGCAAGCCGAATCGCCTCGTCTTCTCCTTCAAAACGAGTGAGTGGTGCGATGGGACCAAAAATTTCCTCCCGAGAGATCGCCATTCTGCTCGTGACGTTTGTAAGAATAACCGGGTGTGCAAAGTTGTCAGACGTGTCCGCTGGGATTTCGTCCGGCCAGAATAACTGTGCGCCCTCTCGAAGCGATATGTCTACTCTCTCTCGGCAAGCATTTGATGCCGCTCTGTGAATCAAAGGCCCCATCGATGTGTTCGAATCAAGCCCGTTACCAATGATAAGTTTCTGCGTCGCTGCTTTTAGCGCGCTAGCGAATTGCTCATAGATCCCGTCTTCAACTAGGATCCTATTAGCGCAAACGCAAGTTTGACCTGAGTTTCTAAATTTCGAGGCCATCAGGCCGGATACAGCTGCATCTATATCCGCATCGGCAAAAATAAGAAATGGCGCGTTACCGCCCAATTCCATAGTGGTCCGTTTCATGGTTTTTGCGCAATCGGCGGCCAGCTTCTTCCCAACCTTCGTTGAACCAGTGAAAGTGAGCTTCCTAACGTCTTTGCTGGCGGTCAATGTCTCGCCTATCTCGCTGGTCTTCCCACAAAGAATATTAATGACTCCGGCAGGTATTCCAGCCTTGAGGGCGTATTCCCCAAGTATTAGGGCTGATAGCGGTGTTTCGTTGGCAGGCTTGCAGACTACCGTGCAACCTGCAGCCAGCGCTGGTGCAATCTTTCGTGTGAGCATCGCGTTGGGGAAGTTCCAGGGAGTTATACAGGCGACTACACCTACCGCTTGCTTGAGCGTAATGATTCTTTTATCCGGTCCTGGAGCCGGTATCGTGTCACCGTAGATTCGCTTTGTCTCTTCCGCGAACCATTCTATATAACTTGCTCCGTAAGCGATTTCAGCCTTTGCCTCGGCAATTGGTTTTCCTTGTTCAAGTGTCAATAGCTCGGCGAGTTCATCGATATTTGAAGTAACCAGCTCAAACCATCTCCTGAGTATTGTAGATTTCTGCTTGGCAGGTAACGCCGACCATGCGGGTAATGCTTCAACTGCTGCACTAATGGCTAGTTTTGTTTCTTCTTGACCGCAATTTGCAACTTCGGCGATAACCGTCTCATCGGCGGGATTTGTGACTTCGAAAGTAGAACCATCATGGGCGTCAACCCAACTGCCATTGATGAAAGCTGTTCCGCGAAGGCTTTTTATTAAGCCATGTGCCAATTTTTACTCCTAAAATACTGATTGATAGATCGCTAACGCATCTTTTTCTTGGATGTCGACGGGATTATTAACTAACAGTCGTTGTTGAAGCATTGCGTCCCTAGCCAGTAGAGGAAGATCTTGCTCGCCAATATCAAGGTCTGATAGTTTCCTTGGCAGTTCTACATCGTCAATAATCTTCTCCATTTCGTCTATGAAGGATTCTGCGCGACTCACTGAAGTTTGATCCTCAGATTCAGCGTTAAAACACTCTAGCAGCTCCGAGTACTGTTCGTAGACAACGCTGCTGTTTATCTTTAGAACGGGGAGAAGCACCAACGCGTTGCTTAGGCCGTGTGGTATATGAAAGTGACCGCCCAGGGGATAGGCGAGGGCATGCACGGCCGCTACAGGAGCGTTTGCGAAAGCCTGTCCGGCGAGTGCTGATCCAAGCAGCATATTTTGCCGAGCCTTTATATTCTGTCCATCTTTCACTGCGGTCCCGATATTTTGTGACAAGAGTGACAAAGCCTGTTTTGCCAGCATGTCCGAATAAAAATTCTTTTTTACTTTTGACGTAAAAGCCTCGATTGCATGAACCATAGCGTCTACGCCAGTCGCGGCAGTCACATGTGCGGGTAAGTTTAAGGTTAATTCAGCGTCAAGGACCGCGTAGTCAGGGAGCAAACGACTTGAAACAACTCCGGTCTTAGTTGTTTTTCCCGTTGTTACGATCGAAATCGGAGTCACTTCAGAGCCGGTACCGGCCGTTGTTGGAACGAGAATGAGGGGTAGCCGATCTGACGATATTTGATCTATCCCATAGCAATGTTCGATAGCGACTTCCCCTTTTGCCAAGACCGCTATTAACTTCGCAACGTCCATCGAGCTGCCTCCGCCTAATCCGAGCACGCCGTCTATTCTGTTCTCCTTGGCGCGAGAGGCAGCTTCAATCACCACCTCCTCAGGTGGGTCAGCTATTACATCTGAAAAGATAAGAGGCTTTATCTTATTGGATTCCAGCTGGCTAACGATTGGCTGAATGATGCCAGCGTCTAATAGACCTTTGTCAGTTACCAACATCAGGTTGGAGATATCTAACGCCTTGCAAAGTTCACTCAATCGCGATGAAGATCCGGGAGCACAGATCAGGGTTTTGGTGGTCGAGAAATCAAAGTCAGCCATTTGCTATGTCCCCCGACGAAATTGAGCGCAAATCCGCTTTGTTGCTCGGTTGTTTTTCTTTCGCCCGACCCGGTAAGGTGGTTGCTTCGAGTCGGTTAAGGATTTCTTCGAGCTTGAAGCCAACCGTCGTAGAATTTTTTATTCGCTCGATGTGAGGCCAGGTATGTTCTTCTCCGTCCAGGACGAGTTCCATGGCGTGTTCGGGCTTAATTTTTTCTAGCATAGCCATGGGGTTAACAAATCGTTGGTTCGGCAGAATATTTACATCTGCCGTATAGTCTTGCGTGAAAACGCTAAACCACATCCTTGTCAGCATGTTCATCGGATAGATATTTTGGACCATTGATTGTGCGTATGGATATACCGCCTTGACCCACTCTTTACTCGCTCCTTGCCAGAAGGTCGCCATATCTTTTAGAGGGCCTTCAATTTTTTGTTCGTGCAAACTCCAGAGAATCAGGGGGTTTGTCTGGCTTGTTATAAAAAAGTTACAACCGAAGATGCGTCTTAGTCTGCTCGCGGGCAGGTCATCGGTTACCGAGCCATCTACCCAGGAACGAGATCGCACATACGGCTCTCTAGATCCGTCCAAACCCCGCGCGGCTAGTTTGACCGGATTAATGAGCCCTGGAACGGCGCAGGAGGCCTGAATAGTCTCACGTAACAATACGTTTGGTGTGGTGATTGAGTTCAATGTTCTCGATTGCTGATGCATTTCTGAAGGCGAAACCGAAACGCAAAGGTAGCGGCCGGTCCTCTGAAAGGCCTCTTCAAATGTAACGTCAGGAATCCATGTTTCTACAATCGACCTGATGTCTTCTCCATCGAGTTGATTTTCCCTCTCTGAGTATTCGCGATGAACCAGATCAAAGATTTCCAAGAGTGACTCTGATTCTAGGACCTCGTCTAGTTCTTCATCGCTACGACTGCACATGATTCCAGCGATGATCGCACCCGCACTGGATCCAGAAATCACTTTCGGTAGTAAATTCTGAGTTCTAAGAGCGATGCAAACGCCAAGGTGGAAAGGGGCGAGAGCCCCAGCGCCGCTCAACATCAGTGCGCTTCGGCCATGTGCCCGCGAGGCGCGGTCGAAAAACGCCTTTTTATCCGCCAGTTTTAATTCTTTGTCATGGAATTGATAGATCTGCTCTAAGCCATCAGCAAGCTCGTTCACATACTCAGAAATGAGTTTGCGTGCTGAGCTCGAACCCGATTCATAGACTTCAGCAGAGCCCATATTCGCCATATTTCCATGGAGCCCCTCATCGAAATAAAAAAGAAGCTTGTCTGCGCGAGCATCCTTGCGAATTGAACGCAGTTCGCCGAGTCGCGATTCGATGATCCGATGATCGAATTTTTTTCTTCTCATTGGATCTACCCACCAGTTCATCTTGCTGCTGGCGCTTTGCGAGGAATTATTCAGCCATTCCTCGTAATTCGAGTGACGCATTTCGTTAACAAGTTCCTATTCAGTTGAAAGGGGCTCTAGTGTAAGCAATGCAAGAGCTGGACCTGAAATAGAGAATTACTGCTGGCACGGAAAATGCTGATCACTCTGTGTCTAAGTTTTGTATTACAAACTCTAAGTGCATGTTTATATTGAATTTATTAGCGATTAGCCCGTGGTTTGAGATTCTAGTGCCGGTAAGATGCTATGCGTTTCAATTCTTTTTGCGCAAATGATGAACATTAGCGCGACAAAACGGTGCGAGCTGGACTCGGGTTGGTGCCTTTCAGATGGTTCGCGAGGATGAGAAAGGGTCGATGATAGCCAATCCTTGGGAAAATTCTCTGCAGTTCATGGAGGACTTGCAGACTCAGCATCAAGAGACGCTAGACAAGATCACGGCAGGGTTCAGCTCTAACCTAGACTTATGGAGCGACACGCAACACAAGCTGTCCCATCTTTGGTTGGAAAATTTTGAGAATCTATCGCTAGCACTGTTTCAGTCTAACTCTGCGCCGAAACTCGATGCCCTCATGGGTTTTGACACTAAAATTAAAGATTTTGCGATTGCGTCGACGAAGCTATCCATTTGCGCGAGTGAGCTTCAGGTACTCTTTATTAAAATCTGGAGTCAGGCTCACGAAAATTTTGTGGTTGAAAACTCCGATCCTTCTGAGACGCCGAAGGATGCGATTAATACTTGGTTGGAAAAGGCAAATTCAGTCGTTCTCAAGTTCCAACAATCTGATGACTATCTTGACGCTAAAAAGCGTTATGCGACGAGTCTGAGTGATTTCCAATCCGCGTATAAAGAACTCATCAAGGTGTATCAAGAAAACAACCATATGCCGACGCAAGAGGAATTTGATGACCTCAGTAAAACGGTATATCTCCTAAAGAAAGAACTGCGGACTATAAAAAAACAGATAGCTAAAGACGATGGTGCAAACAATGAATAACCCCGTTCTTGCGCAACAAGAAGAGTTTTCAGATTACTTTGAAAAAATTGGTAGCTCGGTAAACAACGTCGTCTCCACGACTGACAATGAGGTGGGCATCGGTGAGAGTTTGAAAGAAGCAGTATTAGCCATCGACAAGGTCACATTGTTTCGATACTTGCCTATAGATGGCGTTAAACCAGCGAATAAAAAACCCCTTTTAATCGCATACAGCTTGATCGGAAGCTACAAAATGCTCGATCTTCAACAAGACCGTTCCGTTATCAAGAATCTTTTACTCAAAGGCATTGAGGTCTACGTTATAGACTGGGGACATCCCAATAAATCTGACAAATGGTTGAGCTTTGATGATTATATTTTAACGTATCTATCAGATTGTGTTGATTTCATAAAAGCGCGGCATTCATTAACCAACATCTCTTTGTTGGGTATTTGTGAGGGGGGTGTTTTCGCGGCATGCTATGCCTCAATCCACCCCGAGCGTATCTCCTCCTTAGCGCTAGCGGTGACTCCAATAGACTTTCATGCCGACATGGATGCGCAAGCCGATCCATCCCAAGCGAGCGTGGGCTATCTCAATCGTCTGCTCAGGAAATTCACACGCAAAGACTTGGAAGCGATGATTGATTCTTTCGGGTATCTCCCGGGAGAAACTACCGGTCTCGTCTTTCTCGAAATGACCCTTGTCAAAAGTCTGACGAAGTATAATTGGGAACTCCTCGATTCGTTAGCCGGTGATAAAGATAAAGTATTGAACTTTCTCCGCATGGAAAAATGGCTTTTAGATAGGCCTCATCACCCAAGTGAAGCCGCTAAGCAATGGCTCATAGATCTTTATAACGAAAACAAATTGATCAAAAAAGAGTTTGAGCTGGAGAACCAGAAAGTTGATCTGTCTTGTCTCTCCATGCCGGTACTGAATATTTTTGCAAAACACGATCATATTGTCCCTCCGGTCACCTCACAGGCTCTAAAAGGCTACCTTCCGACGAAAACTAAGTACGAGGAATTAGAGCTCAATGCCGGTCACATAGGCGCGTTTGTTAGTGGAAAGGCGAACAAACTGTTTAGCGATAAGATCGCTAAATGGGTCTCAAGAAAGCCTGTTCAAAAGAAAGGTCGCTAACCGCTATGCGCTCGTTAGCTACTTCGTCCAGTATTTCATGGAATCCTGAAACGCTTTAAACGGAGAGAAATTCGGCGCTTCCATCGTCTCACCGCTGAAAAAAGATTTTTGGCTATCGAGGAATTTCAAGTTTTGCTCGAGAAATTGTGAGGCAAATCGTGTGTAAGGATTGCCTGCGAACCGAATAAGCTGCTCGAGTGCGAGGTTCGTGAGCAGAGGGGACGAATCATCTTTTTCAATCTCGGTGAGGATCTGAAGCAGTATGGTTTGGGTGATATCTTCTTCAGTATCAGCTTTTTTCACCTGGATGTTTTGACCATTCCTTATGACCTTGGCAAGCTCTTCCAGATTCACATACCTACTGTTTTCCAAATCATAGATGCGACGATTTGGATATTTACGAAATTCTCTCATAGGTGTGATGTCCTGTTCCTTTTGCCTATCTGGGGCATGGTAAACGTTGTCGAACGAGTATGTTACTTGACGAGAATCAATTACAGGGGCTAAAATGTTGCACTGCAACAAATAATTTAGTTTTGGAGATTTTGAATGACAATGGAAGGCGTGTTTAAGCTGAATAAAGACCTGATGGAAGAGAATGCAGAGTCGATGAAGAAACTGTATGAGATCAACAGCCAGTATTTCTCGGAATGCGTCGAGCTAGCGCAGACAGCTCAGGGAAAACTGGTTGAGGTGAAGACCGCAGCGGGTCTCATGGAGCTTCAGCGCGAGTACAACAAGGGGCTTTGGGAGGCTACCAAAACTAACTATCAAGCCAACACCGATGTGATGAAAGACTCCTATAAAACTGCGGGTGACTCCATGAAAGAGGTGTTTGAAAGCATGAAAGATATGATGCCAATGTTTTCCACGAAGGAAGAGCCTCAGCCTAAAAAAACAGCGAAGGCGGCGGATTAAGGTCGTCTTTGGCTCTGGTATAAGTCGGACCCTAAACATCTGACGCTCAGTCCTATAAAAAATAGTTGAGAAAACGATCCATAGTATTGATAGCCTTTAATTACAAATGATCAGGGGTCGCGGTATCGCTTAAGGGGCGAGCTCTCAGGCAAAAACAGTTGTGTGGAAGCTTAGTTCGCCATGGAATGAAGCTAATTTGTAATATGCTGGTATATGCCGGGCCAGCTCGTGTAATGGTTTAATGCTTTGGGAGGTTTTCATGCCGAGTTTCAGTACTTTAGTCAGCTTAACCTTTGCTGCTTTGTTGTTCTCCTGTTCTCAAGAGGCTCAACAGGTAGAGAGCGCTGCTGCGCCTCCAAAAGATTCTTGGGCCCTAGCAGATGGATCCGAGTTCCCAGCAGGAAGGCCCTTGGCCAGAGCAGAGGATGGTGTGGAGTTGCCTGACGGCACGCTGATCGTGGCCGATCAAAGATATGGTCTGGCGAAGATTGATACTAACGGGAACGTTGAACCCTTTGGGAACTTTGATGCTGTTGACTATGCGCATAATCCGCCTGAGCGAGAGGGCGGCCCCAATGGCGTTCACTTTTCTGCAGATAAGACAGATATCCTTACTGCTGATGTCTTTTCCGGGCAAATCTACAAGACGTCGGTGGAAAAAGGTACGACAGAGATTATCTATTCACATGACTTTGGCGTTAACACGGCGATTGAGGACTCTACGGGGGCGATTTGGTTCACTCAATCGACTCAAAACATCACCGAGGAACGGTTGTTTGAAGCTATTGCCAGACCAATACCGGATGGAGTGCTTTATCGGTTGCCACCGGTGACAGGTGAGTCAATGTTGGTTAAACCGGAGGCCGTTTTAGAGGGATTGAATTTCGCGAATGGCTTTTATTTGGATGAGTCGAAAAACCGGTTTTATCTCTCCGAAACCCTTGGCCACAGAGTGCTCGCATTCGATTTAGATATCGCGGAGGGCACGATTGCTAATCAAAGCACGCTCTCAGCAATTCCTTCCCCAGACAATATGCAACTAAATCACGATGGGCGTTTATGGGTTGCTTCACCTCTCTCAAATCAGATTTTTTCTATTGATGTGGAAACCGGGGAATCCTTTGTGGTGTTTGATGCACAAACCGACTCTGGCGCGAATGCTGTGCTTGAGGGTCTTCGACGCTCTGAGCTTGGCGAGGGGATCGTTGATCTTTTGGTGCCAGAAACGATTGGTGATATGCCTGGCTTATTGACTGGGATGATCATTGGGGAGTCCCCCGAGTCATTCTACGTAGCCAATCTGGGCGAGGCCTTGATAAAAGTTTCTGTCAAACAGCCGTAATACCAACATGTCACGGGTCTTCGCGCGATATTTCATCGCCTTGGGTTTTACCGCACTTATGTTTTTATCTGCGTGCGGCGGTGGAGGTTCATCATCTGTAACCTCTCCAGATACATCCTCGACAGGTAGTTTGGCGGAAACGCCGACTGACGAACTCTGTACACCAGTCGGCTCGTTATTAGATTGTGAACTCGAACATGGCGGTTTAGATCGGCGGTTTAAGATTTATGAGCCCATTAATTTATCTCCGGATGCGGCTTTGCCAGTACTTTTCAATTTCCACGGTTACGGCAGCAATGCTGACCAGCAATTGATCTATGGTGATTTTCGCAGTCTTGCGGATGAGGAAACGTTCGTTTTGGTTGTTCCCCAAGGTTCCCTGCTTGAAGGCACGACTCACTGGAATTCTGACTCAGAATTCACGAGCAAAAGTACGGCGGACGATCTTGGTTTCGTCTCAAGAATGATTGATGAACTTGAGACGCGCTACAACATCGACAATACAAGGGTCTATGCCGCTGGTATGTCGAATGGAGGCGCGATGAGTCTTTATCTGGCCTGTAGTTTGAGCGATCAAATAACCGCAGTTGCCTCGGTGACTGGATTTATGTCTGCTGATCTCCTTTCCAACTGTGGCGTAGTCAATCCGACATCAGTCATTTTGATACACGGCACCGCCGATAGTGTCGTTTCTTGGGAGAGCGGCCTAGGTGGTGGTTCCATACTTGGCATCGGGGAGTTTTGGGGCGAGCACAATAATTGTTCTCAAACATCGCAGACAGCTTTGGAGGACTACAATGGAGATGGGGTCTCGGGCATGATCCACCAGCATTCAGGATGCGACGCTGAGACGCTAGTTCAAGTTTATGAAATCACCGATATGGACCATATTTGGCCGGAGTCGAGGAGAGGTGACGACGTAGATGGGGCGAGAATTGTTTGGGATTTTCTTAAGCAATTCAGCGGGTAGAGTTGGCGGCAGAGTTTTCGAATGAGCGCACGAATGTGTTTTATTAATCGTTACCTCGTAAATCTTGGGCCTTTAGAATACGCTGACCGAGGCATTTTCTTTCTCGAGGCAACTTATCTTTGTTAACGGTTACGATACGAACTCTGGCCGCGATGTCACCCGTTTGTGCCAAGTCCAGAGATTAGCAAGCTCCTCCCCCGGTTTTAAATCGACCATTGCAGTTGCAAAATCAATGGCAATGGCAGCAGTGATATCGGCCATACTGTAACGGTCTACGGCAAGGTAAGTCTGACTTTCCAAGACATTGTTCATTCGACGGTAATAGGCACGTGTTAACTCGTCGCTTCTCTTTTTGGCCTCTTCAATCGGTTTGATTAGACCTAACCTAGCTACGATAGGGCCATTTACCCATGAGGTGCCAATTTGCGACATGAGTTCCAGTTCTATTTGACGGTGAGCCATTTCAATCTGCGCAATTTCGAGAGAGTTCACACCAAATAAATTGGGCTCTGGATAGAGCGATTCAAGGTAACGGCATATGGCGATGGATTCACCAATGCAGGTGCCGTCCTCGAGCTCTAAGACCGGGATCTTACCGCTTGGATTCTTCTGAATGAATTGCGGGGTTTTGTGTTCTCGTTTGCTCATGTCGACAGTGACATGGTCCAACTCGATATTTTTTTCAGCAGCGACGACCCTCACTCTTCTGGGGTTTGGCGCGCCTGGATAGTCATAAAGCTTCATGTGTTTCGAAAAGATCCTGCTCGCGCAGCACTGTCTAGGGTACTAGCGATTAGTTCCATTGCTAGCCACTAGTGCTACTTGATTATCCAGATTCATAGTGGTTTTTTTAATCTGATAACCAATCCACACGACCCAGCAAAGAAGGGCTAGAGAGATTGGTAGCACAGGTAGTAAAGCAAAAGCGATGATCCAAGACGCACCAAATAGCCACCATCGCGACAGGGCTTTCTTGAATCTAACGGGTACAGGCTCTACGCCAGGCGAATAGGCAAACGATTTCAATTTGAGAAACCATCCGTTCGCAATTAAAGCGCCAAAGAACAAGGGGCGGGGAGGAGGCCCTTGATCAATTTCCGGGTCCTCATCAAGCGGCGCATCCTCAGAGGCAGTCTCGCCTGACATTGATTGTTGGATCGAACTCCAAACATACCCAGCGGAGGGTCTTGCCACGGTACCGTTGAGATTATTCACCGAGGGTATGGAACGCCAACGATAGAGTATTCGTCCCTTATTCGTTAAGGCGATTACCCCTGGTTGAAAGTAACCTTTTGGATGCTCTACCTCCCAATCCGTTCCTCCTTGCAAAAAGTCGAGGCTTCCCCTGTTCGCATATAACGTAAGCCAGCCCCGTTCGCTACAGGTCCTTGAGATTTCTTGGTGCGGGTCCCCGATATTTTCAAAGTTCAGTTCCCAGTGCTCGTTTGCCTGAGAAGCTAAGTGTTGCGGCTCACTCGTGATCGCAAACAATTCGCCTCCGGCGCTACGCACTTTCTCAATAATTCCCTCGTCTACGTAGCTCCGCAACTCGGAGCGACAAGGAGGTCACCAAAATCCACGGTAAAAAAGAAGCACTACAAAAGAATGCTGCGAGAGAGCTCTATCAATCCAGCCACTACGAGCTCCGGGCGGCGGGTCCAGCTTGGCCAGGGGTTTTTTGTCACCTTCTTCTTCAGATTCCTCTATCGGCTCAACGGCCCAGGAATCGATTTCTCCTCTGACACGAAAAGAACGCTGTTCGCAGCGATCGCCACCGCAAAGGATTAGACGCAATTCATCTGAACCAGCCAGTGCTTCATCCGGATCTATTATCCCCGTTACCTGAAAGTTTTGGTTCTGAGCGTCAGCTGATGCGTTAAACCAAGCAAGAGCCGCCTCTACACGTGGTTGGAGGCCACTAGGGATATTTTCACTTACATCTTGCATCGTTGCTCCAATTACAGGATGGCTACTCTAAAGTACGATTGATTCCCACTCACTGAG
>CAJXCK010000079.1 GCA_913051785.1 uncultured Gammaproteobacteria bacterium | reverse complement strand
TGAGCAGATAATTTGTGATCTTTGGTGACAGCGGTCCATTGGTCCGGAAGTATTTTTATGTGACGCTTTCCGGCATTTATCATCGGCTCAATAGTGAAGCACATACCCTCTTCTAAAGTCGTTCCCTCGCCAGGATTTCCATAGTGTAAAATTTGAGGCTCGTCGTGAAATACCTTAAGAATGCCGTGACCGCAGAACTCTCGGACGACGCTGAATTTGCTTCTTTCTGCATGGTCCTGAATTGCATAACCGATATCTCCCAGCTTGTTTCCCGCAATCGCTTTCTCAATGCCCTTGAAAAGACATTCTCTCGTGATGTTTGAAAGTCTTTTGGAAAGTACAGAAGGTTGACCCGCAAAGAACATTTTGCTCGTGTCTCCGAAGTAGCCATCCTTTGTGATGACTGTCACGTCTATGTTTAAGCTATCGCCATTCTTCAATACTTTGCTCGAGGATGGAATGCCATGGCATACAACATGGTTAAGAGATGTGCATATTGACTTTGGAAACGGAGGACTGCCGTAATTCAGAGGTGCCGGCACACAGTCCAGTTCCTCGATAATGAATTTGTGGCACCGCTGATCTAATTCTTCAGTCGATATTCCTGGTTGAACAAAGGGTTCTATCATCTCCAGAACTGAGGCCGCTTTCTGCCCTGCTGTTCGCATTCCTTGAATATCTTCTTCGCCGTATGCTGCTGCAACCATGGAGATTCCCATTTAAATCTTGATGATGTTTATGTTATAAACCGTGCGCGTGCCAGTCCATTTTTTTAAGGGCAAGGCATTTTTAATAAAAAACGCGTCGCTCTATCGGTCTCACCCTCGGGTGCCTGCTGTTGGCAGGTTGGGTTTGGGCAAGAGTAGCGCAAAGCAACCCGAAGGAGAAACTATGACCGTAAGCATGAAAGATATGCTAGCAGCGGGAGTTCATTTTGGTCATCAGACCAAATTTTGGAACCCTAAAATGGCGCCATATATTTTTGGCGCTAGAAATAAAATACACATCGTGAATTTAGAAAGAACCTTGCCTGCCTTCAACTCGGCATTAGAGGAAATAGTCAGGTTGGCTTCAAAGGGGCAGAAAATCCTATTCGTTGGAACCAAGCGGTCCGCAGCGAAAGTCATTCAGGAGCAAGCGTCTAGAGTAGCCATGCCATATGTTGACCAAAGATGGCTTGGAGGGATGCTGACCAACTATAAAACCATTCGACAATCCATTCAGCGTCTAAAAGATTTAGAAACGCAAGCGGAAGATGGCACTTTTGACCTTCTGTCTAAAAAAGAGGCGCTTCAGAAAAGTAGATTGATGAACAAATTGCAAGCCAGTTTGGGGGGCATCAAGGACATGGGAGGGTTGCCGGATGCGCTTTTTGTAGTAGATGTTTTGCATGAAAAAATAGCGGTTACTGAAGCGAACAAACTAGGGATCCCAGTCATTGGTATCGTTGATACAAATAGTGATCCCGAGGGGGTCGACTTCGTGGTACCTGGGAATGATGATGCGATTCGCGCGGTTAGGCTTTATGTAAGTGCTGTAGCAGATGCGATAGCAGAGGGTCAGGCAAATGCGGTCCCAACTGTTGATCCAGAAGAATTTGTAGAAGTTGATGAAAGCAATGTTAATGCACCTGTTGCAGAGATATCAGAAGGTGTAGTTGCCAGCTTGAACCAAAGTTTGGCCGAAGAGGCAGAGGCGGAAGCCGAAGCAAGAGCAAGAGATGAAGAAAAGGCTTCTAGTAGTGATAAAAACGACGACGAAACGCCTGGTGAAGGAGGTTAGTTTTGGCAATCTCAGCTGCAATGGTTAAGGATCTGAGGGAAAGAACCGGCTTAGGCATGATGGACTGTAAGCGGGCGTTGCAAGATGCTGGCGGAGACATTGAGAAAGCAATTGAAGAGCTGCGAAAGAGCAGTTCTTTAAAAGCGGCAAAAAAGGCCGGAAGAACAGCAGCTAATGGCCTTCTAGGGGTGCTGGTTTCTGAGGATTGCTCCCTGGGAGCAATCGTAGAGGTGAACATTGAAACGGATTTCGCCGCCAAAAATGAAAAATTTATAGATTTCGTGTCCAAAGTCACCGAAACCGTTTTTGAGGCCTCGAAATCGGGTGGTGTCGAAGAGGCTCCCTCAGAGCTAGAAGCGCTTAGAGAGAGTCTGATACAGGAGATTGGCGAGAATATTATGGTCCGTCGGATCAAAACGATTAATTCGGAAAATCGTGGTCTCGGATACTACATGCATGGAGATCAAAGACGAGGCGCTGTTGTGGAATTGACTGGACCAAATACGGAGCTGGCGAAAGACTTAGCAATGCACGTTGTTGCTACGTCTCCAATGGTTGTAAGACCCGAAGACCTTCCCCAGGAAGTTCTAGACAAGGAGCGCGAGATCTATGTGTCGCAGGCCGAAGAAAGCGGCAAACCCGCAGACATCGTAGAAAAAATGGTCGAGGGTCGAATCAGAAAATACGTCGCCGAGGTTAGTCTTCTGGAACAGGATTTCGTCAAGGACCCGGATAAGAAAGTAAGGGATCTTTTGAAATCGGCAGGAGTCGATTTGGTAAGTTTCGTTCGTTTTGAAGTGGGCGAGGGAATAGAGGTCGAGGAGGAGGATTTTGCTTCGGAAGTTGCCGCACAGATTGCAGCCAGTGATCAAGATTGACTAGATCATTCCTGCTTAAACTGAGCGGAGAAGCGCTTGCCGCCTCTGAAAATGACATAATTTCTCCTAGCATGCTCAAGGCCTATTCGGATGAGATAGAGTGTGCGACCAACCACAAAGTTGGTGTTGCGGTGGTTGTAGGAGGCGGCAATTATTTTCGCGGGACGAGCTTGCAGTCCTCAGGAATTGAAAGAGTTATAGCTGACAAAATGGGAATGTTGGCGACGCTAATGAATGGGCTCGCTCTCACGGATTTTATGCGACAAAAAGGGATGGACGTTGAGATTTATCACTCCTCTGCAATTGATGGAGTTGTCGGCCCTTACAACAGAGATCTTGCCCAAACTAGGCTTGAAGCTGGGGACGTAGTCGTGTTGACAGGTGGCACGGGCAACCCGTTTTTTACAACGGATACAGCTGCTTGCCTCAGGGCAATCGAATTAGGCGTAGACGCTGTGTTGAAAGCAACTGCGGTGGATGGAATCTATTCTGCCGATCCAAAAAAAAATAAAGATGCTTACCGTTACGAAACCATCGGCATTTCCAAGGTTTTGGAGGAAGAACTCGGTGTGATTGACATGACGGCCGCGGTGCTTTGTAAAGAGAATAACATGCCGCTTCAGGTCGTTGATTCGCGGATCCCTGGTTGGATGCTAAAAGTCATTGAGGGTGAACCGATAGGCACAATTGTCCATCCAGATGAGTAGTAAGGTAGCTTTCTACACTTTTTTTCCTATAAGGTTCTTGGGAGCAGGTAAAACAAAAGGATTCATACTTTGATTGCTGAGATATTAGAAGATGCTGGCGGGAGAATGGGTAAAAGTATTGAGGCGTTGCAGAGAACCTTTCTTAAGATTCGATCAGGGCGAGCCCACCCTGCTCTCCTGGAAGGTATTGAGGTTGACTATTATGGTGCAGGTACGCCTCTCAACCAGATAGCCTCGATTTCGGTTGAAGACGGCCGCACACTCGTGGTTTCGCCTTGGGAGAAACCCCTTGGGGTTGAAATTGAGAAAGCTATACTGAAAAGTGACATCGGAATAACGCCTGTCAATAGTGGAGAGGTCATCAGAGTGCCGTTGCCGCCTCTGACAGAGGAGAATAGGAAAGACCTTGTCAAAAAGGCCAAATCCGAGACGGAGAACAGCCGGGTTGCGGTTAGAAATATTAGGCGGGATGCGATCGCAGATATTCGAGAAATGGTGAAGGAAAAGCTCGTCGCGGAAGACGAGGCGAGAAAAGGGGAGGAGAGTGTCCAGTCTATAACCGATGAGAATATGAAATCGTTGGAAGTATTGCTTGTTTCTAAAGAAAAAGAATTAATGGAAATATAGGCAGCCAATCGACGATTTTATCCAGGGAGAGTCTAGAAAATGGATGAGGTTTGTGGAACCGGTTGCAAGGATTTGCCTAACCATGTGGCTATTATCATGGATGGTAACGGACGCTGGGCTCTAAAGAGGCATCTCCCTGCCGCTGCTGGTCATCGTGCGGGCGCAAAAAAAGTTAGGGAAATATCTGAAGCCTGCGTGGAGCAAGGTATAAAAAATTTAACCCTCTTCGCTTTTAGCAC
Source organism: uncultured Gammaproteobacteria bacterium (assembly GCA_913051785.1). GTDB lineage: Bacteria > Pseudomonadota > Gammaproteobacteria > Pseudomonadales > Azotimanducaceae > UBA4421. The sequence continues at coordinate 7,555 of CAJXCK010000079.1, read as the reverse complement.
TGAAAATTGGCAGCGACCTGATAAGGAAGTGGTTGGTCTCATGGATCTTATGAGATACGTAATGAAGACCGACATAGAAGATTTACGCAAGAAAGGAGTCAGGCTCTCAATAGTTGGAGAAAGAGATGCCTTTGATAAAGACATCGTCGATCTCATGGAACAATGTGAAGAATCGACTGCACACAACGAGAAGTTAAATCTAAACGTTGCGGTGAACTTTGGTGGTCGGTGGGATATTGTGCAAGCGTTGAAGAAAATAATGACAAAACACGACCAGGGATCCTTGGTCTCTCAAGAGGTTTCCGAGGAGCTAATAGCGGAACATTTATCTCTCGCGGGGCTCGATGATCCTGATCTTTTGATACGAACTGGTGGGGACGCTCGGATCAGTAATTTTTTACTGTGGCAGATAGCTTACACAGAACTCTATTTCACAGAAGACTTTTGGCCTGACTTTGGTGCGGTTCAGCTGGCAAAAGCCATTGATGAGTTCGCTATTCGTACGAGACGGTTTGGGAAGAGAGTGTAGGTCTTTATGTTGAGGCTTCGGGTTATCACGGCTCTCTTACTGGCGGCTGGTGTTCTGATTGCCCTCATGTTGTTACCCAAATTATGGTTCTTGTTTTTGGTTCTATTGATTACTGGATTAGCGTTGCACGAGTGGCGCAAGATGTTCACCTTTCATCAATCGCTACTGCATATTTGCTCCCCAATTTTCTACTTTGCCTTTTGCGCTTTTCTTCTCCTGGTCCCTAAATTCCATTCTGAGTTCTTGACTCTCTTCGTACTTCTCTGGGGTATCTTAATTGTCAGCGTCATCCTCTATCCGCGCGGTCAGGAGATCTACAACAAGCGTTCCTTGCTCGCCGTTGTGGGGCTATTGTTATTGTCTGGGGGTTGGCTAGGGTTCGCTAGCATCATCTCGATTGAGGGCGATATTGGCAAAATTTGGATTGTCTGGATGCTCCTGCTGACGACCTGCATTGATGTCGGAGCCTTTTTCGGAGGTAGGCTGCTCGGAAAGCGCAAATTGGCTCCTCAAGTTAGTCCGGCGAAAACAGTCGAAGGAAGCGTGTCAGGGGCTATTTTGGGTATGTTGATTTGTGCTCCTCTAGCGATCACTTTTCTCAACATGCCGCTATTTGGAGGCGTTCTCCTTACGGTCGGGCTGTCAGTTATAGCGATTTATGGGGATCTATTTGAAAGCCTGATAAAGAGATTATCGGGTGTAAAGGACTCTGGCTCGATTTTGCCAGGGCATGGCGGGGTGCTCGATAGAGTCGACTCAATTTTAGCTGTAGCGCCCTTTTTAGCGTGGTCATTAAGATAATGGGGTTTCTCACTTATCCCTTAGCATTTCTTTTTCTTCTCGGTGTGCTGATCACAGTCCATGAGTTTGGGCACTTTATCGCCGCTAGGTTGGCGGGAGTTAAAGTTCTTCGATTTTCTATAGGCTTCGGTCCCTCGATTTTTTCATTCACTGGGAAACTTGGGACCGAATTTCGGTTAGCTTTGCTGCCTCTAGGCGGCTTTGTGGAAATGCAAGGAGAAGAGGTTGGCGAGAAGGATGGCTTGCAGGATTGCGTTCAGGGCAAACCGCTTCACAAAGCAAGTCTGTTTTGGAAGCTGATTATTACTTTGGCGGGCCCGGTCGCCAACTTTCTGTTAGCAATCGTGATCTACACGATCATATTCGTTGTGGGCTCGGAAGAGTTGAGTCCCGTCTCGGAAGGGGCTAAGCAGAGTAGTGCTTTGTTTGAAAAAGGCGAGAGATCGCCCTTTTTATTGGAAGAGGTGGATGGGCAGCGCGTAGCAGGTTGGCAAGATGTATTGTTTTTACTTGGCGACAGGCTGGGAGAAACCGGTTTTATCGCGCTGGGCATATTTGATTTCGAAACCGGTGAGAAAAGAGTGATTTCAGTGCCTATAAAAGATTGGTTGGTGAGCGAGAGTCAACCGGATGTTCTAAAAAGTCTGGGTTTAGTTCCGACAATCCTAAGTGTTGTTGGCAGGGTTGAGTCCGGTTCTCCCGCGGAAAAAGCTGACCTGACCAGGGGCGATTTGATCCTCTCGATTGATGGAAAGGCAGTGGCAAACTGGAGAGAGTTAGTGGAGGAAATAAAGACAAGGCCTGACGAACCTACTCGAGTCGAATACAAGAGAGCAGATGAGGTTTTTTCTAGGATCATAGTGCCAGCGAGAATAGAGGGATCGAAAGGTCAAGACATGGGTCGGCTGGGAATATCTCCTTTGTCCGAGATAGTGAGCTATGGGGTACTAGAGAGCATATCGAAAGGATTCGAAGAGACTGGCGCAAAAATGCTAATGACAATTTCTATGATCACTAAAATGATTCAAGGATTGATATCGGCAGATACTTTGGTGGGACCAGTTGGTATAGCGCAAATTGCCGGAGATACGGCGAAGAGTAGTTTATTTTCATTCGTCCAGCTCATGGCTCTATTAAGCATTTCTCTAGGTATAATCAATTTACTCCCGATTCCAATGTTGGACGGCGGGCAGGTCATCATGCACACACTCGAATCTCTCAAGGGTAGTGCCTTGCCCGATAGTGTTCTCCAGCTCAGTTTTCGGGTTAGCATCTTGCTTGTAGCTACTATTTTTGTATTTGTAACTTATAATGACTTGATCCGGTTATTTGGCAGCGTCTTCGCGTCATGATATTCAGAATGAGTGGTCTAATTTGAAACAAAAAATTGGTGTTTTGCTCGTCGTTTGTTCGGCATTCTTCAGCCCATTTGCCTCAACGGCGGAGAATGTTTCGTGGGAAGACGTGAGAGATCAAAATACGTTCATTGTTGACGATATACAATTGCGGGGCTTGCAGCGTGTTTCTGCAGGGACCATCTTTAATTTGATACCGATCGATTTGGGCGAAACAGCGGACACCGTCTTACTTCGAACGGTTACGAGGGCTCTTTTTTCATCAGGATATTTTGATGACATTCAATTAGCTCGTGACGGAGGCGCGTTAATTATCAATTTTTCTGAGAGACCCGCGATAGAACTCATTGAAATAGACGGAAACAAGGCGATAGAGAGCTCGGTGTTACTCGACGGCTTAGCAGAACAGGGGTTGAAGGAAGGAGAAATTTTTAAGCAGGTCACGTTGGAGCGGATGAGCCTCGAGTTAGTGCGACAGTACGTTGCACAGGGAAGGTATGGGGCTGACATCACAACTGAAGTGGAAGAACTTCCTAGAAATAGAGTCAACGTCAAGATCCTCGTTGAAGAAGGAAAAAGTGCCTCGATACGGCACATAAATATCGTAGGCGCCAAAACAGTTTCGCAGGAAGAATTGCTGGAGGTTTTTGAACTCAAGCACCCCAGCCTCTTATCTTTCTATAAAAATGACGACAAATACTCGAGAGAAAAGTTGGCGGGCGATCTTGAAAGTCTTGAGTCTTATTTTAGGGATCGAGGTTACGCCGACTTTAAGGTGAAGAGTACTCAGGTCAGTGTGGCGCCAGACAGATCCCAGGTTTACATCAGCGTCTTTGTAGAGGAAGGAGAGGTATACGAACTTGGCAAAATTGACTTGGTAGGAGAGCTCGGTGATATAAAGCCAGAAGACCTTTTGCCGTTGATCATTCCTGAGTCCGGGCAAATATTCTCTCAGGCTGCGATCACGGCTACCGAGGAAAGGATAGAAAACGCACTAGGAAACGGCGGTTTTACTTTTGCCTCGGTAACGGGGGTTCCCACTTTGAACACCGATAATAGTGTCGATCTAGAATTTTTTGTCGATTCGGGAAAACGGACCTATGTGAGAAGGATTAATTTCTCGGGCAACTCCTTAACGCAAGACGATGTTATGCGAAGAGAGTCACGTCAGATGGAAGCGGGCTGGGCGTCTACTGCCCAGATTAATCTCACGAAGGTTCGTCTAGAGAGACTTGGCTACTTCAAGGGCGTAGAGGTTGATATGCCGCTGGTTCCTGGCAAAGATGACGAAATTGATGTTGAATTCTCCGTAGAAGAGCAACCTTCTGGATCAATATCTGGCACCCTGGCTTACTCACAAGGCTATGGCTTGATTTTAGGTGGCAATTACCAACAGTCGAATCTCCAAGGCTCTGGAAACAGTCTAAATCTAGGTCTGAGTATCTCGGACTTCCAGAAGTCCGTGAATCTAAATTACTTCGATCCCTACTTCACGATGGACGGCATTAGTCGTGGCTACAATATTTTTCTGAGACGCCTTGATTACAACGCTAGAAATATAGCCCGATACAGCACCGATGCTGGGGGATTGGGCGTCAATTTTGGTTTTCCTATTGGTGAAACCCAAAGGTTGAATTTTGGTGTTTTGGGAGAATATACAGAGATCACGCAGGGGTTCTACTCAGCACAAGAGATAGCAGAATTCATTCAAAAGAATGGCGAAAATTCTTCCAATTTAAAGACTAATTTTTCTTGGACTCGGTCTACTCTGAATCGGGGAGTGTTCGCAACAAGAGGTTCCTCACAAAGCGTATCTGCCGAGATTTCTGTACCAGGAAGCACTCTTCAATTTTATAAATTCTTCTTCAATGCTGAGCGCTACTTTCCGTTAAATAGAGATTGGTCCCTGAGATTCAGAACCGAGATTGGATACGGTGATGGATATGGAGACACCCCGGCATTGCCATTTTATGAGCATTTCTATGCGGGCGGATTTGGATCCATACGTGGTTTCGAGACATCCACTCTGGGCCCAAGGAGCACTCCGCCGCTCGATCCGGAGGGTAATCCAATTTACTTCAGAGACAGAGATGGTGAACCGTTTGGAGGTAATCTTTTATTCGAGCTCTCTGCAGAGCTCATCTTTCCTATGCCTTTTGTTGAGGACAATCGGCAGTTTAGGCCAGTTTTCTTCGTGGATGCAGGGAATGTTTTCAATACGAAATGCCCTGAGGTTAGCGTAAACTGCTTTGGATTTGAGCGAGAAAATTTCAGATACTCGATTGGTCTAGGGGTGAGTTGGTTAAGCGGTATGGGGCCTTTGACCTTTAGCATAGCCCAGCCATTCCAGACGCAACCCTTCGACGAAAAAGAAGTATTTCAATTTGAGCTAGGTCGGACATTCTAGTGTAGAATTCTGGCTTCTCGAGATTCGGTAGATAAAAGGGAGTTTGATTGTGATTGGACCAAAAGTAATCGGGTTATTGATGATGATGATGGCTTCAATAGCCTCGGCGGAGATGAAGATCGTTGTCTTAGACCCAGCGCGAGCGATTTTGGGGAGCGACCAGGCGAAAGTGCTGGTTGAGGCTGCGCGTAAAGAGATGCAGCCAGATCAAGATGAGCTCAATGAATTGGCTGAAGAACTGCAAGCTAAACAGAAAAAGCTTCAGACTGACTTAGAGATTTTAAGCGACAGTGAAAAAAGAAAAATCGCTAAAGAGATTGAAAACATGCAGGCTGATGCACAGTTTGCCTCTCAGAAACTCCAAAAATACGCTCAGGATAAAAACCAAGAGATCTTGCAATCTTTAGCTCCAGCATACGAGAAAGTGCTGAATGAGATTATAGAGATAGATCAAATAGATTTGATTCTGTCACCAACAGCTTTAACTTACGCGAATAAAAAGCACGATATTACGAAAAAGGTTACTGAGAGGCTAAACGCTGGCAAGGACTAGTCGACCCTGATTAGGCCGGCAAAAATGTCGAAATCGTTAAGCCTAGAATCTTTAGCTGATTCGATAGGAGCTCAACTTAAACTGGGTGGCGCTCATCCCGGGGAAAATATTGAGCAGTTAAAAAGAGAAATTGTCATGGGAATTGCGCCGCTAGGCGCAGCAAATCCCGGTGAAATAAGTCACTTGTCCGCGCCCTCTTACAGGAAGTTCTTGGGCGACACCAAGGCAACGGCGGTGATATTAGTGGAATCGGATCTTTCAATCTGTCCTTCGGTAGGATTGGTAGTCTCGAACCCTTATCTTGCTTATGCTGCTGCTAGTCAATTGTTTGAAGACCGCCCAAAGCCAGGTCAGAAAATACATCCAAGCGCTATTATCGGCAATAACACCACTATTCATGATAGTGCAATGATCGGAGCTCACGTCGTAATAGAAGACGGAGTCGAGATAGGGAAGGGAGCTACTATCTCACCTAATTGTTCTATAGGTTGGGGCGTGAAGATTGGTGATAGGGCTCAAATTTCGAGCAATGTGGTTCTATATCCTGGATCGGTATTAGGAAGTGATTGTGAAATTAATAGCGGCTCTGTCATAGGTAGCCCAGGATTTGGTTTCGCACCAGATGAGAATGGAAAGTTTCATCCGATTGCGCAGCTGGGGGCCGTAATTATCGGAAATAAAGTTCGTTTGGGTGCCGGCGTGACAATCGATAGGGGTGCCCTAGGAAATACGGTGATTGAAGACGGTGTGAAGGTAGATGACCAAGTACACATTGGACACAATTGTCATGTTGGTGAGGACACGATTATTTGTGGTTGCGCAGGAATGGCTGGTGGTACGATTCTAGGGAAAAATTGTGTAATCGCTGGTGGAGTGGGGATTGGGGGTAAAGGTCCTATTACATTTTGTGACTCAGTGACCGTTACTGCGATGTCTGCTATACGAAAATCTATCGATCTTCCAGGGACTTACTCTAGTGGCACCGCTCAGTCAGAACATGGGAAGTGGTTGAGAAACGCTCTGAGCTTTAATAGGTTGGGGGAGTTAACAAAAAAAAGTCTGTTTAGGTTGAAGAGTAAAGGATAGTTCCAATGTATATAGATATAGACGGGATATTTGACTATCTGCCACATAGATATCCTTTCCTGTTGGTGGACCGAGTTACAAACCTTGTTGTCGGGGAACGAATACACGGATACAAAAACGTTACCTTCAACGAAGAAATGTTCAATGGGCATTTTCCAGGAAAGCCCATTATGCCTGGCGTTCTCATACTTGAGGCAATGGCTCAGATTTCGGGAATACTCGCTTTTGAAACACGTGGGTCGCGACCCTCCGATGGAAAGAATTATTTGTTTGGAGGGGTTGAAAAGGCACGTTTTAGGAGGCCTGTTATCCCTGGTGATCGACTTGATATTGTGTCCTCATTGGCTGCTGATAGATCGATGATGGTAAAATTCGACTGCGAAGCTTCAGTAGATGGAGAACTGGCATGTTCGGCCTCGCTTACAATAGTCGAGCAAGAAATAAGCCTTGAGAATGTATCTTGATAGACGAAACAGCGAGAATTAGTTCTGAAGCTATTATCGGAAAAAACGTTTCCATCGGTCCATGGACAATCGTTGGGCCTGACGTGGTAGTGGGAGACGGATCCGAAATAGGATCCCATGTTGTCTTGAAGGGCCCCACGGTGTTAGGTCCCAATGTAAAAGTCTTTCAGTTTTCCACGGTCGGTGAAGGAACCCCAGCCTTAGCCTACGATGGTGAGTCGACGAGTTTAGAAATAGGGGAAGGAACAATTATCAGAGAGGGAGTAACGATACATCGCGGGACCTTGGGAAGAGGCACTGGGCGTACGATTGTCGGGAAAAATTGCTTGCTCATGGCCTATGTGCATATCGGACATGACT
>CAJXCK010000078.1 GCA_913051785.1 uncultured Gammaproteobacteria bacterium | reverse complement strand
GGGGTGGGGAAAACAACCACGGCGGTGAACTTATCGGCTGCTCTCTCCGAGCTCGAAAAACGAGTGCTTTTGATTGATATCGACCCCCAAGGGAACGCCACTATGGGTAGTGGTGTAGAAAAAAATCAGCTTTCATTGTCATCTTATGAATGGTTGGTTGAAGGGGCTGGTTTAAACGAAGTGGTGCGCACCGCGGAAGTAAAATACGATGTTTTACCGTCTAATATTGATTTGACGGCTGCGGAAGTGGGCTTACTGGGAATGGACTCAAGAGAATATGTGATGCGAGGCCTTTTAAAAGGTGCGGCCTATGATTACGTATTGATCGATTGTCCGCCATCGCTAAATATCCTCACAGTAAATGCGCTAACAGCTGCCAACAGTGTGCTAATTCCAATGCAATGTGAATATTATGCGCTTGAGGGTTTGAGCGCGCTCCTGGAAACAATCAAGGCCTTAAGGGCCTCATCGAATCCCCACCTTGATATAGAGGGGCTTTTAAGAACGATGTACGATCCGCGGATTTCATTGTCGAGAGACGTCTCAAGACAGTTGGTAACACACTTTGGTGAAAAGTTGTTTAGGACTGTTATTCCGCGAAATATAAAATTGGCCGAAGCTCCCAGTCATGGCCTTCCTGTTATAGAGTATGACCGCAGCTCCAAGGGTTCCCGTGCCTATATGGCTCTGGGGGCGGAATTACTAAAACGACAAGGGGGCTTTTCCAGCCAGTTGCTATGACCAAACAAAAATTAGGTAAAGGCCTTGATGCCCTTCTCTCAACCAGCTCTGCAGATTTTGGAATTAACGGGCGCTCGGGGCCAAGAAAGGACCTTACTCTGGTTGAGGTCAATAAAATCAAGCCGAGCCCTTATCAACCACGGCGAGAGTTCGATGAAAGAAAGTTAAAAGAGTTGGCTTCCTCCATAAAGAGCCATGGTCTTCTGCAGCCAGTCGTCATCCGAGTTCGCCCAGATGGTGCCTATGAGCTAATAGCTGGCGAGAGAAGGTTGCGAGCAAGCGCACTTGCTGGGCTTGATGAAATACCAGCCATCATGGAAAACGTCAGCGACAAAGACGCCTCCACCTTTGCGTTGATTGAAAATTTGCAGAGAGAGGACCTCAACCCACTAGAGGAGGCCTCGGGGTATCATCGCCTTCAAGAAGAGTTCGGTTTAACCCAAGATAATTTGGCGAAGATGGTCGGCAAATCCCGCTCTTCAGTAGCAAACAGTATCCGATTGTTGGGCTTGGGTATGCGCTCAAAGCAATTGCTTCAATCTGGTCATTTAGAAATGGGACATGCGAGAACGCTACTAGCATTGAGTGGTGTTGAACAAGATAAAATCGCAGAGTTGATCGCGAAGAAGAAATATTCAGTCCGACAAGCGGAAAAATTAATTAGAAGTATGACTTCCGGCATCCGCGACCAGAAAAAAACGAGACAACAAAAAACCAAAGAAGCGGATATCCTAATTCTGGAGAGAGAGTTAATGGATAGTATAGGAGCTGATGTCTCCATTGAGCAAAGTTCTCGAACAACGGGCAAATTATCCATCCGTTATAGCAGTCTGGAGGAGTTGGATGGCTTAATTGAGCGGCTCCGGAAGTAAATACGTTGAAGCTTGTTGAAGTAGGTTTTATAATTCTCGCCGTTCGGCTCGGAATAGGGGTGCGTCTCAGGGAGTGAGGGACGTAGTCGTTACACAAATAGTTTTCGGAGCAGCAATCTGTTTCACTTTTACGCTTTTTTCCAAGGGCCAAGGTTTTTCAGCCTTGTTAGGTGGGCTATGTGTAATCCTGCCAAACTTACTATTGGGTTTGGGCTTTTTCCTCGCAAGAATAGAGGGGCTCATCGTTTTATTCTCGGCAATAAAGATTGTTTTGGTGGCGACTCTATTGGCAATGTGTTTCATTTTTTTCGTGATCACAATAGAAGGTTTCCTCGCGGGGATGGCGGCGACCTTGCTCGCTCCGGTCTTCTCTGGTTTGTTGAATCGGCAAAGGTTCTCATGATTGCAACTAAAAAATCGATCAGCGGTTTGAGGGAGGTCAAAAAATATGGCTGGTGAGACGTTGACGACATCCGGGTACATTCAGCACCACTTGACGAACTTAACCTATGGGCTAAACCCGGAAACTGGGGAGTGGGAGTTCGCGGCTTCTGCGTCGGAGGCTGCGGCGATGGGTTTTTGGTCGATCAACGTCGACTCGATGGCATGGTCAATTGGACTTGGGGCAATTTTCTTGTTGCTTTTTATTAAGGCGGGGCGTTCTGCGACCTCGGGTCAGCCTGGTCCATTCCAGAATTTTATAGAGATGATTATAGAGGGGATTGAAGAACAGGTGTTGAGTGTTTTTGATCACAAGAATGATCTTGTGGCCCCGCTTGCGTTGACAATTTTTGTTTGGGTTTTCTTGATGAACCTGATGGATTTGGTTCCTGTGGATTGGATTCCAGAGTTGGCTCTTTTGGCGGGCGTGCCTTATATGAAAATAGTGCCCTCAACCGATCCAAACATCACAATGGCGATGGCGCTTTCTGTATTTGCGTTGGTGATTTACTACAGCATAAAGTGCAAAGGTTTGGGCGGTTTTCTCTCCGAGCTTTCGTTCCACCCATTTCCGGTTTCCAAGTACACCGCCCCCTTTTTACTTCCAATTAATTTTATACTTGAGCTGGTGACACTGATTGCGAAGCCTGTCTCCTTGGGGTTGCGTCTGTTTGGGAATATGTATGCCGGGGAAATGATTTTTATATTGATAGCGGTCATGTTTAGCGCCAACCTGGCTCTTGCTATTCTCGGAGGAGCTTTGCAGTGGGCTTGGGCAGTGTTTCACGTGCTCATAATCACGCTTCAGGCTTTCCTCTTTTCGGTGCTCTCTGTTGTCTATTTGTCGCAGGCGCATGATGCTGATGAGCACTAGTTTTTTTTCGGAGCGCGGTACTAAATAAAATTAACTTGATATAGGGAGAAATGATGGAACAGGGACTTTTATTCGTGGCTGGGGCCCTGATGATGGGTCTAGGAGCGGTCGGCGCAGCAATAGGCGTTGGCGTTCTTGGTGGCAAATACCTGGAGGGCGTTGCCCGTCAACCAGAGCTTATGCCGATGCTAAGAACACAGCTCTTTATCGTTTTGGGCTTGGTGGACGCGGTACCAATGATTGGGGTTGGAATCGGCCTATATGTAGTGTTTGCGGTCGCTGGCTAGCCAGTGGAGCCACAGCGGTTCAGTTGGAAGCCTATGGCATCGCGCTTGTGGACCGAAGATTGTAAACGAAGTATGAGAAAACTCGAGGGTGGGTTATGAATATCAATTTAACGCTTTTGGGCCAATCCATTACCTTCGGCATATTTGTTTGGTTTTGTATGAGGTTTGCGTGGCCGCCGATCAAGGCAATGATGGCCGAACGACAAGAGGCGATAGCCTCCGGGCTAAGAGCCGCGCAGGATGCGGAGGAAAGGTTGGCTAAGGCAGCTTCAGATGTTGACGAAGAAATAAGCCAAGCAAAGGCGGAGGCGGCCAAAATAATTGAAGCGGCCAGAACCCAAAGCGCTCAGATGATTGACGAGGCAAAAAACGCTGCAAAAGAGGAAGCTGATCGAATTTTGGAGTCTGCGAAAAGCGATATAGACCAAGAGATGAATCGGGCGAGAGAGACACTGCGTAGAGAGCTTTCCGGCCTGGTGATATCAGGGGCTGAGCAAGTGCTTCAAGAGAGCATAGATGCAGGCAAACACGAAGCCCTGCTAGAGCAGCTAGCAGGGGAGCTGTAGTCAGTGGCAGAAATAGCAACACTTGCGCGTCCTTATGCCAACGCCTTATTTGATCTCGCGAAGGGTGATAGTGCGCTGGATGAATGGTCTAACATGCTGGGCGTTTTGGTAGGAGTAGTTGAAGAAGAAAAAGTCGGGATATTTTTGGAGGCCCCTGAGAGCTCGGCCAAGGAAAAAGCACTAAGATTATCGGAGCTTTGCGGAGAGGAAATAGACGACAGGGCCAGAAAGCTCCTTCTCGCGCTTTCGGAGCATGACAGGCTAAGCCTGCTTTCAGAGGTCTCAAGACAATTTGAATCCTTGAAAGCCGAAGCAGAAAAGCTGCTTGCTGTTAAGATCCAATCGGCTAGGGAGTTATCGGAAAGCCAAATAGAAAGGGTTTCAGGCGCACTCAGACGACGCTATGGAAAGGAAATAAGCTTGGAAATTGATTTGAACAAGGACCTGATTGGCGGTGCCGTGATAACGGCCGGCGACATAGTAATTGACGGATCTATAAGAGGAAAGCTAAACAAGTTGAGAGAAAGCTTGGCTGGCGCCTAAACGTAAATAGGAAATTAACAGGAATAAAGGATGCAGCAACTCAATCCATCTGAAATAAGCGATATCATCAAATCCCGAATTCAGGGCTTGGATGTAAGTGCAGAGGCCCAAAACGAGGGCACCATTGTTGGTGTGTCAGACGGCATTATCCGAATCCATGGCCTGGCCGAGGCGCAATATGGTGAAATGATCGAGTTCGATGGAGGTCTTTACGGGATGGCTCTTAACCTAGAGCGAGACTCCGTTGGCGTTGTGGTTTTAGGAGATTACAGCGGCTTAAAAGAGGGTCAAAACGCGAGGTGCACAGGAAGGATCCTGGAGGTCCCGGTTGGCAAAGAGCTGCTCGGCAGGGTGGTTGATGCGCTTGGAAATCCGATCGACGGAAAAGGTCCAATAGGCGCTGAATCTAGCTCGCCGATTGAAAAAGTAGCTCCCGGTGTAATAGCCAGACAATCGGTCGATCAACCGGTCCAGATCGGCTTCAAGTGCATTGATGCGATGGTGCCGATAGGAAGGGGCCAGAGAGAATTAATAATTGGTGATCGGCAGATCGGTAAGACTGCAATTGCGGTAGATGCGATCATCAATCAGAAAAACAGTGGCATAAAATGTATATACGTCGCTATCGGGCAGAAAATGTCGACCATCTCAAACATTGTAAGCTCTCTTGAGGAGCATGGCGCTATGGAATACACGACTGTAGTCGCGGCTGGAGCTTCTGACCCAGCTTCAATGCAGTTCATATCGGCTTACTCGGGCTGCGCAATGGGGGAGTATTTCCGGGATACTGGTGAGGACGCATTAATTATATACGATGACTTAACGAAGCAGGCTTGGGCTTATCGTCAGATATCTCTTCTTTTGAAACGACCGCCGGGCCGAGAAGCCTACCCTGGAGATGTTTTCTACCTTCACTCGAGGCTTCTAGAAAGAGCGGCACGAGTGAACGCAGACTATGTTGAGCAGCAAACAGACGGTGCGGTGAAAGGCAAGACCGGCTCTCTGACGGCGCTTCCCATTATTGAAACCCAAGCTGGCGATGTGTCAGCCTTTGTACCTACGAATGTGATATCCATTACAGATGGACAGATATTTCTAGAAACCGATAATTTTAATGCTGGATTGAGGCCTGCCATGAGTCCAGGAATTTCGGTTTCTCGTGTGGGAGGTTCCGCACAGGTCCCGTTTATGAAAAAAATTTCGGGCGGCGTAAAGATGGCGCTCGCCCAATATCGTGAGTTAGCTGCATTCTCTCAATTTGCGTCGGATTTGGATGAAGCCACCAGGCGACAACTTGAGCATGGGGAGAGGGTGACTGAACTGATGAAGCAAAAGCAATATGCGCCAATGTCGGTTTCAGAGATGGGGACAGCACTGTTTGCGGCCAATGAGGGATATTTAACCGACGTCCCAGTTAATAAGATTCTTGATTTTGAGCAGGCGCTACTAAGTTACATGAGGTCGGAGCACGGTGATTTCATGAAGAGGATTGATGAAACCGGTGATTATGATGACGATGTGGTTAACGCCTTAAAGAGCGCCATAGAGTCTTTCAAGGCTAACCAAACGTATTAAACCATTTATACTTATAAAACGAGCTAGGCATTATGGCGGTCGGAAAAGAGATAAAGAAAAAAATTGGCAGTGTGCAGAACACCCAGAAGATAACTAGTGCGATGCAAATGGTTGCCGCCAGTAAGATGAGACGAACCCAAGACAAGATGCGCCAGGGAAAATCTTATAGCTCCAAGATTAGAGAGGTGATTAGCCACCTAGCCAGCTCGAACCCCGAATATACGCACGAGTACATGAAGGATAGGCCAGATCATAATGTAGGCTATATCGTTGTTGCGACGGACCGGGGGCTCTGTGGGGGGTTGAATGTAAATCTTTTCCGTTCTGTAGTGAAAGAGATGGAGTCTTGTTCCGCTAATGGAGGCAATGTGGAACTAGGGCTAATAGGTAACAAAGCAGCTCCTTTTTTCCGGGCTATTGGCGGCAATATAGCAGCGATCGTTTCGGATGTGGGAGAATCTCCCGTTCTGGCGAATCTTATCGGTGGAATTGGCGTGATGCTTGAGGCGTACAAAGAGGGCAGGATTGATAGGCTTTTTTTGGCGAGCAATGAGTTTGAGAACACGATGACGCAGAAGCCCACTATTCGACAACTTCTACCCCTGACAAAAGAGCATGGCGAAGCTTATACGCATCATTGGGACTATATATATGAGCCGGATGCGAAACAGCTCGTAGACGGCTTGGTAGTTCGGTATATCGAGGCGCAAGTATATCAGTCCGTAATTGAAAATGGTGCATGTGAACAGGCGGCGAAGATGGTAGCGATGAAAAACGCGACAGAAAATGCGGGTAAATTAATAGACGAACTGCAGCTTATCTATAATAACGCGAGGCAAGCCGCTATAACCCAAGAGATAGCGGAGATTGTTGGGGGCGCTGCAGCTGTATGACGAATCTAAAATCCAACGATAAAAGAGGCAAAAATGAGTAGTGGGCGAATTGTTCAGATTATTGGGGCGGTTATCGACGTTGAATTCCAGAGAGATAGTGTTCCACAGGTATATGATGCCTTGTCAGTAACGTCGAGCGGCTTGACTCTTGAGGTTCAACAACAGCTAGGCGATGGAATCGTCAGAACAATAGCAATGGGAATTTCGGATGGCTTAGCGAGAGGGCTTGAGGTAACCAATACGGGCGCACCCATTTCGATTCCCGTTGGGGAGGAAACTCTCGGGCGGATTGTAGATGTATTGGGTAACCCAATTGATGAGAAGGGCCCAGTTAATGCTCAAGAGCATATGGCTATTCATCGCGCCGCACCAACCTATGAAGATCAGGTTGGTGGCAACGAGGTCCTCGAGACCGGAATAAAGGTTATTGACCTCATTTGTCCATTTGCGCGAGGAGGAAAGGTAGGCCTTTTTGGTGGCGCAGGGGTAGGTAAAACTGTAACGATGCTGGAGCTCATAAGAAATATAGCGATTGAGCACTCTGGATTATCTGTTTTTGCGGGTGTCGGAGAGAGAACTCGCGAGGGAAATGATTTTTACTACGAGATGGAAGAAGCTGGAGTGCTTGACAAGATTTCTCTTGTTTTTGGGCAAATGAACGAGCCTCCTGGAAACCGTCTGCGAGTTGCCCTCACGGGGCTAACGATGGCCGAGAAATTTAGGGATGAAGGACGCGATGTACTGCTTTTCGTTGACAATATATATAGATATACCCTGGCAGGAACTGAAGTATCGGCTTTGTTAGGTCGGATGCCATCCGCTGTTGGATATCAGCCGACACTAGCAGAAGAAATGGGAGTGCTCCAAGAGAGAATCACCACTACTAAAACAGGCTCTATAACATCCGTTCAAGCTGTTTATGTGCCTGCGGATGACCTCACAGATCCGTCTCCGGCTACGACGTTTGCCCACTTGGATTCGACAGTTACCTTATCTCGAGCGATTACAGATTTAGGAATTTATCCAGCGGTCGACCCGCTCGATTCTACAAGCAGGCAACTCGATCCTTTGGTTGTCGGAGAAGATCATTACAATGTAGCTCAAGAGGTGCAGCAAGTATTGCAACGATATCAAGAATTGAAAGATATAATCGCGATATTGGGAATGGATGAGTTATCGGAAGAGGATAAGCAGCTCGTTTACAGAGCTAGGAAGATTCAGAAGTTTTTCTCTCAGCCGTTCTTTGTGGCGGAGCAATTTACAGGTAACCCTGGAAAGTTTGTCGGCAGAGAGGATACGGTAAGAAGTTTCAAAGCTATTCTTGAGGGGGAATATGACGATCTTCCAGAGGACGCGTTTTATATGGTTGGAAGCATCGAAGATGCTATTGAGAAAGCCAAAACTCTATAGTCGAAGGTGATTGCTAGGAATTAAACATGGCTACGATGCGTTGTGAAATAGTTAGTGCCGAGGAATCACTTTTTCAGGGAGATGTCCGCAAACTATCAGCAAGGGGAACAATAGGGGAGTTAGGGATCCTGCCAGGGCATACGCCCCTACTAACGGGCATAGCCCCAGGTTCCGTGTTGTTAGAAATGGAAGATGGGACCGAGGAAATTTTCTATGCCTCAGGCGGATATATCGAAGTTCAACCGGATATGGTTACACTACTAGCTGATACTGCTCTTAGAGCAAAGGACCTTGACGAGGCTGAGGCGGAGCTCTCTCGGCAGGAGGCGGAAAGAGCTATGAATGAAAAAGTTACCGAGATTGAATTTACCGAGGCCGCCGCCCGCCTTTCTCAAGCGATGGCACAACAGCGAACGATGGAGGAGCTTCGTAGACGCCGGGGGCGATAGTCCCTCTGTAATTTGCTCCTTTTCATTCAATCTTGTCATATTACCGATGATTATAAGGGCGACTGTATGGCGTTAGACGTAATAATTTTGGCTGCGGGGCAAGGAACTCGTATGAAATCTGGTAAAGCCAAAGTCCTCCAAGAGATTGCGGGTAGGCCAATGTTGGAGCATGTCGTTCGAACTGCTCGTGGCCTAAATGCTGACAGGATAGCTATCGTTGTTGGGCATCAAAAAGAGGCTGTCAAAGCAAATTTCGACACTTCTAGTAGATCGGATCTAATCTGGGTGGACCAAAATAAAAGATTGGGGACAGGTCACGCCGCGAGGCTCGCTCTAGAGGAGTTAACCACAAAGAATTCTGTAATAATTCTTTATGGTGATGTACCAATGTTGGGAATAGATTCACTGAAAGGTTGTATCGAAGAGGCGGATCGAGGCCATCTAGGCGTTCTCGTCGCTCAGGTCGCCGAGCCAGCAGGTTTGGGACGAATATTAAGAGACTCTCATGGATTCGTTTCTGGAATCGTAGAGGAAAGAGATGCCAGCCTTGAACAGCAAGACATTAGCGAGATTAACACAGGTATAATTGCCGCACCCGGCTCTCTCCTAACGGAATTAATCCTTCAGATCGACAACAGGAATAGTCAAGGCGAGTACTATCTTACAGATGTGGTGGCAGAAGCATATCAACGAGGTATCTCCGTCGTAGGTGTAATGGCTGAAAATGATCTTGAGATTAAAGGTATCAATGATATGGCCCAACTCGCCCATGCGGAGAGAAGTTTTCAGATTATGCAGGCGCAAGAGTATATGTTGTCGGGATTACGTCTTGCAGATCCGGAAAGAATAGACGTGAGAGGCTCTTTGAAATTTGGCGAAGACTGTTTTTTAGACGTCAATGTAGTGATCGAAGGTGATGTGGTTCTCGGCAATAATGTTCGAGTAGGTCCGGGATCGGTTATTAAGAACTCTCATATCGGGGACAATTGCGATGTAAATTCGCATACTGTGGTGGACGGCGCGTTGGTTGAGGAAGGATGTTCGCTGGGGCCCTTTGCGCGAATTCGTCCCGGGTCTGAGCTCGCAAAAGGAGTAAAAGTGGGGAATTTTGTAGAAACCAAAAAAACCAGGATAGGTGAGAATTCGAAAGCAAGTCATCTGGCATATTTAGGCGACGCGATAATTGGCGATGACGTTAACATAGGGGCCGGCACCGTCACCTGTAACTATGATGGCGTCGAAAAACATAAGACTACGATAGGCGACAGGGCCTTTGTTGGAACCAACTCAACTTTAGTGGCTCCGTTAGATTTGGGAGAAGGCAGTTTCGTCGGAGCCGGGTCGACGGTTACTAAGGATGTTGGTTTGGGACAACTTGCGGTTGGAAGGGGCAAGCAAAGGAATGTGGATGGTTGGTTTAGACCCGGCTCCAAGTCGGACTAAACGTTGAGGAAGCGAAATTCTGTTTTGTTTCTTAAGGGGCACGAAGCATGTGCGGAATAGTTGGCGCAGTTACGGAGCGGAGAGTAAGGAATATCCTTTTGGAGGGCCTTCAAAGGCTGGAATATCGTGGTTATGACTCAGCCGGCATGGCGACCATGGAGTCAGGCAAGGAGATTCTCCGCAACAGGCAAATCGGGAAGGTCGCTAACTTAGTCGCCGAGGTCGCCGATTTGGATCTTAATGGAACAACAGGCATCGCGCATACCAGATGGGCTACTCATGGCGCGGTCCTTATTGAAAATACACACCCCCATATGTCCGGAGATGATTTAGCACTCGTCCACAATGGCATAATAGAGAACAATCAGGCTTTAAAAGCTCAACTCGAAGGTATTGGATATCAATTCGTTTCAGATACTGATTCAGAGGTCATAGTCCATCTAATCGGAAGCTATGTAAAAGCCGGCGTTTCGCTTGTAGAGGCAGTCAGAAGTAGTGTTAAGCGGTTGGACGGAGCCTATGCGATAGCAGTGATCTCTACCGAATTTCCCGACCGGATAGTCGCCGCTCGCTCAGGCTGCCCCCTAGTGATAGGTAAAGGAATTGGTGAAAATTTCGTGGCCTCAGATGTCTTGGCTCTTCAGGCGGTAACTGATCGTTTTATTTTCCTTGAAGAGGGTGATCTCGTAGAGCTGACTAGCGACACGATAGACATTTGGAATGTGGAAAACTCTTCGGTTATCAGAGCAGACATAAAGGTCGAAGTAGGAATAGACGATCTAGATAAAGGGCAATTCCGTCACTTTATGGAAAAAGAAATCTTCGCTCAACCCGAAGCATTAAAGGAGTCTATAGGGGCTCGACTTGGAAAAGATAAGGTTCTTGAGCAGGCTTTCGGCATAGAAAGCAAGAGTATATTCGATAAGGTCGATGCAGTTACCATAGCCGCATGCGGCACTAGCTTTTATGCAGCCTCGGTAGCGCGTTATTGGATAGAAGACTTGGTTGGCATTCCGTGTAATGTTGAGATAGCAAGTGAGTTTAGGTATAGGAAATCGGCGGTTTTGCCGAACAGCCTATTTGTAACGATAAGCCAATCGGGAGAGACTGCGGACACTTTAGCCGCGCTTAGGCTTTCCAAGGATGTCGGTTTTTTTGCAACGTTAACTATCTGTAATGTGTCTACCTCGTCAATGGTTAGGGAAAGCGATTTGTCCCTTTTGCTTCAGATAGGCAGCGAAATTGGTGTCGCATCAACTAAGGCTTTCAGCGCCCAATTAGTAAATCTACTTCTTCTCGCTATTCTTCTGGGACGAAGAAAGGGCCTAAAACAAGAAAGAGAGAAAGAGCTGGTGGAGGCCCTTCATTCACTTCCAGGAGTTTTGTCCAAGGTTTTGCAATTGAGTGAAGACATAGCAAGTGTCGCCAGGCGGTTTGTTGAAAAGACCAATGCCTTATTCCTAGGAAGGGGGGTTATGTATCCTGTTGCTTTAGAGGGCGCATTGAAATTAAAGGAAATTTCATATGTACATGCCGAAGGTTACGCCGCTGGTGAGCTAAAGCATGGTCCGCTTGCATTAGTGGATAAAAATATGCCAATTGTTGCAATAGCCCCGCGCGACGAGCTGATCGAAAAACTAAAATCAAATTTGAAAGAAGTTGAAGCGAGAGGCGGGGAGCTATTTGTATTCGCTGAAGATGAAGAGAGTTTTGCCGACCAACCATCGACCACAATAATAAAGATGCCACAGGCTCACCCTGTCTTAGCCCCTGTTATTTATGTCTTGCCGCTCCAGCTTCTCTCGTATTATGTTGCTGTATATAA
>CAJXCK010000077.1 GCA_913051785.1 uncultured Gammaproteobacteria bacterium | reverse complement strand
TTAGCTAGCTTCCTGAACGAATGCCCCTCGTCGGGAAATCGGAGGTAACGAACGCTTCTACCTTCGCTTCTTAGCTTGGAAACCAGCCGATCGGATTCGCTAACGGGGTCTCGGGGATCGTTAGCACCATGGGCAACGAGTAAATTAGCTTCTATGCTTGATATATTGTTGATAGGAGAATTCTCGGTGTAGAACTTTTGCCATCGCTCTTCCCTGATATCACCGTATTCCTCTCTATCCGATGCTTTCAGAGCTGGGGAAGCTTCCTCTAGTGCTCTCACCCAATCCGAAACACCCACCACCGAAACGCCAGCGTTAAATAGATTCGGGAAGCTCCCGAGCACTGCATTGACCATGTACCCGCCATAGGACCCGCCCATCACGGCAGTCCGCTCGACAGAAATACGCGGTAGAGAACTCAGATACTTCACCGTATCAGCTAGGTCTCTTACAGAATCCAATCGTTTTTCTTGATTATCGAGTCTGGCATAGGTTTTACCGAAACCCGTTGAACCACGCACATTCACCGCGAAAACGGCGATACCCTGATTCACTAAAAATTGTTCGATTGGCCTAAAGCTCGGTCTGCTCTGTGCTGTAGGTCCTCCATGAACCTGAACGACTACCGGACGCGCACCCCCAAAAAACTTCGGATCCGGTGCATAGAGAAGACCTTGAAGCTCAACACCATCTTGTGCGACAAACCTATGAGAAGTTGGTTCAACGAAGTTGTCTTCTGATAAACCTGCGAGTGATGAGCGAATCAAGTGCCGCTTTTCGTTGTTCTCTAAATTCCAGATCAGGACGTCTCCAGGCATTCTGGGCCCAGATATACGAGCATAGCCTGTCGATGATCCTTTAGAGAGGCCTATTTGATAAACCCCCTTTTCAAAGTTGGGTGCAGGCAGTTCTTTATAGCTCTCTGCGTCCATCATCCTCAAGTGAGAAAATCCATCGTTGTTCTCGGTCCACGTTAATTTTCGTCCATCATGGCTAAGGGCAATGTTTGAAATGTCTCGATTGGTTTCAATTAAATACGTTAGTTCTTTATCTCTCAGTGAATAAAAAGCGAGCGCATTGAATTCACGATTGAGGTTGGTGGCGAGGAAGAAGCCGCTTCCATCAATTTTCCAGGCGAAATCAGAGAAGTTGGCAGATATTTCGGGTGCGAATAATTCATTTAGCGCTTTTGTCTTGATGTCTAAAAGGTAAACGTTATTTCCATCCTCGCCTCGTGTTTCGGTGACGATTATCTTGTGGCCGTCTGGTTGCCATGAGACTGGGAAGAAGCCAAAAGATCCTGTGTATAGCGTTTCGTTCTGACGAGTCTCGGCGTCGTAAAGCATCACATCGAAGTCGGTGCCGTTCCGTTCTGTGGACGCGTAAACGAATTGGTTCCCATCTGTTGAAAAGTCACCAAATCGACGAAATGCGCTGGATAGTTCAAGAAGAATGTCTTCCCCAGTGCCGTCGGCACTCAAGAGAGAAAAGCTCTCCCTTTCATTTCCCGCGTCGTCTTTGGATATCAATAAGTTCTGACCGTTAGGGGTCCATGTAAAGAAAGTGATGCTTTCCCCAAATGTCAGTTGTACAGGAAAGCCACCCTCCGCAGAGATCGTCCACAATTGCGGAACTCCGCTGATAGACCAAATAAAGGCAAGTGTTTTTCCGTCAGGAGACAATTCGGCGCCTCTTGCCCCTTGCGAAAGTAAATACCTCAGAACTCCGGCTGGTCTAGAACCAGCAAGCTCAAGCGTTGGCGCGGTAGCTACGGGGATATCTTGCGGGTATTCCCAGGTTTTTTCCTCGGCTTTTGAAACTAAAGAGAAATTTATCGCCACCAAAAATAGAATAGCCTTCATTATCGTTTTACCTCTGTTTATCAAAAAAAATCATAATCACAGACATCGAAATCGAGCGCCGTCCTCTCCCGTAAGCTATTATAGTCGCCTAGTCGAAAAGGATTTGAAATGCCAAAATTTGTATCAGTTTGGTTCGCTTTAAGCCTAGCGTGTTTAGCCTTCTGCGCTAAAGCGGAGAACCGAGGAGATACGGATTTCGAGTATTGGCCTGATGCTGACTACGATTTAACTGTTCCTGAAATTAGTGACGTCGTGGGACACACTTTCGGGGAGCAAATGTCCTGGTCATCAGACATTGAGACGTACTTTATGCGACTCGCAAGTTTTGCTCCCGACAGAGTACGGTTGCACTATTACGGCGAATCCTGGGAAGGCAGGAGACTCTTCTACCTTGTTATCTCATCGCCACAGAACATAGAGCAATTAGAACGTCTCAAAGATCAGACGTTATCACTCACACGACCAACCGAAACAGATCTTGTTGGGGCTAAGGCGATAATCGACAAGTTACCTGTTACTGTTTGCTTAGCCTACGGTGTTCATGGGAATGAAATTTCGTCGCCAGAGGCTGCGATGCTGACCGCCTATCACCTACTTGCCAGCCGCGGGGACCCCAGAGTCGCTGACATGCTCTCGAACACGCTAGTTGTAATTAACCCTTTGCAAAATCCGGATGGAAGGGATCGTTTTGTTCATAGATTTGAGATGTCGCTAGGTTTGAGTAGTGATCCAGACAGAGCATCAGCCGAACACGATGAACCCTGGCCGTCTGGAAGAACAAACCACTATCTTTTCGACTTGAATCGCGACTGGTTTTCCGCGACACAGCCTGAAATATTTTCGTTCAGGCAGGCTCTTCTTGATTTCCCCCCAGCTGTCTTAGTTGATTTCCACGAAATGGGATCTGATTCCACCTACTTCTTCGCACCGGAAACTGCCCCTTTTAACCCCTATCTGACTGGCGATCAGCGGGAGAGTCTGACCTGGTTTGGTGAAACCAACGCTTTTTGGTTTGATAAATTTGGGATCGAATATTTTACGCGAGAAGTTTTCGACGCCTTTTATCCTGGTTATGGAGCTAGCTGGCCGGCTTATAAGGGTGCAATCGCGATGACTTACGAGCAAGCCTCGCCCAGAGGTCTTCTCGTAGAACAGTATGATCAAGATGTTTTGCATTACCGAGAGGCAATCAGAAATCACTTCGTGGCCTCCCTAGCAACTTTACAGACTTCCTCAGAGAGACGAACACAGCTCTTGGATAATTTTTACGCTTATCACAGTTCCGCTCAACAAGAGGGCCTGAAAGGAGACGTAAAATCTTTCGTGTTGCCACGACGGCAAAATAAGGACGCCGTCGATAGATTGGTCAAAATGCTGATCGATCAAGGAGTAGAAGTTAGGCAAGCTCTAACTCAATTTAGGGCGTGCAAGAAGCGTTATGAATCAGGTGACTATTTCATAAATTTGGATCAACCCTCGATGCGCTTGGTTCGCACGCTCATGGATAAGAATATCTCTCTGCCCTCTGATTTCATGAGGGAACAAGAACGCAGACGAAAAAGGGGAATGCCTGTCCAAATCTATGATGTCACAAGTTGGTCTCTACCTTTGATGATGAATTTGGACGTTCGAGATTGTGGGAATCTAGTTTCGGTTGAGTCTAAGTCTCTCGATCTTGCTTATTTTGAGACGAAAGGAGTCGTAACCCTTAAAAAAGCGGATCTCGCCTATTTGGTACCTTGGGGCAATCGTTCATCTTCAGCGTTTTTAGCTAAAGGTTTGGTTTCGGGTTTCGTGATTAAGAGCACTAATTTGCCGTTCGTGCTCGACGGGAGAGATTATCCGGCAGGTACTTTGATTTTGGAGGTGGCATCTCAGGAGCCCGGATTCTTCGAGGCAATTTCTAGTCTACAAGAAGAACTAGGAGCTGAAGTCATCCCCGTGGACTCAGGATGGGTGACAGATGGGCCAAATTTTGGAAGCGGTAATGTGATTACTTTGAAGGCGCCTAAGGTAGCTATCGCATGGGATGAACCTGCAAACGCCTATATTGCGGGTGCCACTCGTTTTATTTTGGAACAGGAGTACGGATATCCCGTTACCATCATCAGGTCGGATCGAATTCGCTCCTCGGTGTTGGAGCGCTACGATGTTCTTATTCTGGCGGGACAACAGGGTAAGGGTTACAGCGAGATTTTTGGCGAACGAGGCATTCAAGAGCTTAAGGGCTGGGTGAGGTCAGGGGGCATAATTCTATCGCTGGAGAAAGCTACCGAATTTCTCGCAGAACCGGATGTTGCCCTAATTAGCAATAAGCCTGAGCTTGCTTATCAAGACGGAACAGATTCCTCAAAAAAAGGAATGACAAAGAAGGATGGTGATGAACAAAACAGAAATTCACCCGGTACCGTTCTAGACGAGGAAGGTTATAAATCAGCATTGATATCTCCCTCAGACAGAGTCCAGTCGCCGGCTGGCGTTCTTGTAAAAGCGATTGTCGATAGGGAGCACTGGATCGGTGCGGGACTTCCAGAGACGGTGTACGTTATTGCCAACTCAAATACCATAATTCCACCGCTAAACATGGATCAGGGTCAGAATCCGGTCGTATTTGAGAGTCCGGACCGCCTTGTCGCGAGCGGCTATATGTGGGGAGAAACAGGTCAGCAGATGGCCTTTAAGCCGTTCGTTTTAGTGGAGCCCTTCGGGGAAGGAGCGGCAGTAGCTTTCACTCAGGACCCTAATTTTAGGGCTCAGATGGACGGTCTTAATCTTTTGCTGATTAATGCTGTTTTCAAAGCCCCTTCGATCAGCCGAAGCGGCCGACTCTAACCATCTGCCGGTGGTCTCGCAATTTGAGTCGGATAGGAAGATGGAATTTTGATTGATTCAATTTGGCGCTAAGAGGCTAGCTGGGTAGCGCAAACTTGGTAAGTAACGGTACGTTTTTTGCACTTATTCTTTTAAAAAAGAGACAGTTTTATGGCAATAGAACCTTTTATCGTGGGTAACCCAGTCCTGGTCGTGGTGGATATTCAGAATGGTGATCCACCTTCCTCTGATGGAGGGCAAACGATTCCGCACATGGAAAACGACGGAAGTTGGGTAACCAAGGCAGCAGGGCTTGTAGCGAAATGCCGCGAGGTGAAAGTGCCAATTGTATTCATACAGGAGGCCCATCGTCGTGACTTGGTTGATTTCGGGAGAGAATTAGATGGTCAAGAAGACGTACATCTTCTTGAGGGCGATTTTGGTACCGAGATTCGGAGTGAGATTGGGATGAAAGAGGATGACTATTTTATTCGGAAGCGCCGATATTCATGCTTTTTTGGCACCGATTTTGAGATCCTAATGAAGGGCCTAAAGGCGCAGACCCTGATCCTCGTTGGAGGCTTGACTGATGTATGCGTCCACTACTCTTTTGTTGATGGACATCAACACGATTATTTTTGTCGAGTGGTGGAAGATTGTGTAATCGGATCTTCTCTCGAGGCCCATGAGGCGTCGCTCAAAGCGATGGAGTATTTGCAGACTGGGGCTAGATGTAGCTCTGTGAAAGTGGTTAAAGAGTTAGATGCGCTCGTCGGAAAGAGCTCTCTGGCAAGTCTCTAACGATTGAAAATAGGAGATCTTCTGTGTCACAAATGACTGCGAAGGATGTTTTTACTAAAGCTCAAACCTGGGAAAGTCTGCCCACCGTAGACATCTCAGGCTGGGCAGCAAACAGCAATGACGAAAAGATCGCGGCGGCGTCTAACTTGATTGACATTGTTACAACCAAAGGTTTCTTTTATCTCTCGGGGCACGGAATAGAGCAAAGCAAAGTTGAAGACGTGTATGCCGCGAGTAAGGCTTTTCATGATCAGCCGCCAGAATACAAAGAGCGATATCACATAAAAAACAGTAGGCATCATCGAGGGTGGGTTCCGTTTTCAGAAATAGGACAGTTTGAAAAAGATAATGAGTCGCATCAGGTTTTTTACGAATCCTTTGATCTGTCTTACGATCTAGAACCTGGTGATGCAAGGATTCAAAAAGGTTATGGCCTAGTAGGTCCAAATGTATGGCCTGACTTGCCGGATTTTCGATCTAGCGTGAAAAGCTACTATGACTCCGTTTACTCTCTGGGACGGGATTTACTGGGGATTTTTGAGCTTGGTCTCGGTATGAATCAGGGTCAACTTCTAAGGCATATTAATGCACCAACGTCTCAGCTTCGTCTGCTCAGTTATTTGGAAAACGATGCGCCGGCAGATGAATTTAATCATGGGATTGACGCTCACTCTGATTACGAGTGTTTTACGATCTTACATGCAACGGGACCCGGGCTGCAGTTATTGTCGTCAGAAGGGCATTGGGTAGAAACGCCACCGGTCGAAAATCACTTCATTGTGTTGATCGGTGATGTTCTAGAAGCCTGGAGCGGCGGGAAACTGACGGCCACGCAACATAGAGTTGTAAACCGAGGTGCGAGTAGATTCTCTCTGCCACTCTTTTTTGGAGCCGATTTTGACTGTGTGGTTCGTCCAGAGATACCTTTTGATTCACAGAAGGCTAGAGAACAATATCCCAGCTTTGTAGCTGGCGAACACCTTTGGGGTAGAACTATAAAAATTTTTCCATACTTGAGTGACTTAATGGATTCGGGAGAACTCAATGTTGATTTTAAGATTACCGACGAAAACCCTTTCAAACGAGTCTCCAAAGAGGAGGAGGATCTACTCCAACAGAGGTCCGCTTCCTGAAAATTCTAGATAGGCTAAGAGCGAATGTTTAAGAACGACAAGATCACGGATGTGTTGGCTTTTGGTCGACAGATAGCAACTCAGGTTGTCTTCTAGGGGAGTACGAAGAAACTTGAATGGTTCATCTTTTCAGGGCTGCCCTCAACTTCTGAACACGAAGAATACGCGAACCGAGATGAAGATATCTGGGGAAATAGTTGAAGAGAACGCAATGGTCGTCTGGCTGCAAGTAGACAAGTGGTTTGCAGATATAAGGACTTTTCCCCAATCTACTCAGACAGGCTATGCTTTCGCTGGGACGATCACTTGGGAGGACCCGAGGCTAAATTTCCACCACCGGATAAATACAAGAGGAATTGATGAAAACGACAGTGCAGATTTTGAGTTCAACGATTCGTTTTGTATTGAGAGGGGGCAGTTACTTGTTAATGATATCAGCAGAGACTTCGAGGAGACTTGGTCTATCGAAAAAATCACCGTCCCTTGCAAAGCATCCCTACGATACGACGGCTCAAAAATAAGATCTGTAAAGGTCGATCACGAAAGAGAATCAGTTGCTGTAGAAGAGGATTGTGCTGTTCACGTTAGCATGATCTCAGGCAGTCCAAGACTTATCTCCTCTGTGGGTCCAACAGAATGTGTGCGCAACTTGTTAAATAGCTTTTTAGAACCATGTTGGGAGGTTGTGGAGGAGAGAGATGCTAACTACTA
Organism: uncultured Gammaproteobacteria bacterium; assembly: GCA_913051785.1. Lineage (GTDB taxonomy): Bacteria > Pseudomonadota > Gammaproteobacteria > Pseudomonadales > Azotimanducaceae > UBA4421. Next base: position 4,629 of record CAJXCK010000077.1, on the reverse strand, counting down.
ATTGTCCTTTGCCACAGTCTCTGGAGCGCGCTAGCACTTTCTACCATTGCCCTTGATGCCGGCCTTACTATTGGTCCCTCCGTCGCGACTAGATTAAAATCCTGACTCGACAGGACAGCGTTTTCCCGCCCGATCAAGGGAGATAGCTTCATCTTTTCAGCGAAAGTTCTTTGAATATCTGGACGTAGGCTGAAGTCAATAAACTTCGCTGCTAGATCCGAAAAGGGGGAGGTTGAGGGACAGGCATAATATCCCACATTCATAAAAGCGCACTCTTTGGGGAATTTAGATACGACTGGAAACCCTTCCTCGCCGAGAAGTAGTGCTACATCGTGGGGATACATACCAGTGACGACATTGCCACTTCGAAGTCCTTGCTCCATCTGGCTCTCTCCAGTCCACCAGAGTTTAACTCGTGGCTTGAAGGAACGTATTTTGTCGAAAACAGCTCGTTGGCCGGCCGGCGACATAAGTGTCGACTCACCCTCGAAATACACCTCTGCGACAACTTCAACGACCCCCCCATTATAGAATCCGGCCAAAGCCAGAACATCTTTAAAGTCTGGGTTTTCAAATGCCTCTATCCAAGAGTCCACTGGAGGCCCATCTAGCCGGTTTAAATTACTGGTCAGATTGATGTACCAACCGATGAATCCCACTGCCTGAAGAGCTCCATCACTTTTGAAGTGATATTGTGAGGGTAGGCTCTGTAAGTTATTCAGTTGCCTACCATCCAGATTCTTTAGTAGATCTCCCATCTTTTTAATCCGAAGCAGATCAACTTCTTTTAGTATGGTCAGATCCACCGGCGCGAGACCGTTTTTGATTGCATTGACGAGCCCGAAAACCCAGGCATCGTCACCACTTTGGCTCACAACTTTTACTGGAATATTTGTTTCCTCGGTAAATATATTGGCTACGTATTGTTGGAATGCCTTCTCAAAAAGCCCCCCGTAGGCGGATACTGTGAACGGCCTCTCAAAAGATGAGGCAAACGCGCTCGATTTTAGCGCCGGAATCGCGGATGCAGCCATCGCTATAAATGATCTTCTTTTCATCTTATCGTTTTCTTTCCATTAGACCTCAGGACTATTTGTACACTTCTGTTTTAGCTAGTGATCATTCTTTGCCAGAGACGCTGGAGGTAATCTGCGTCCTTAACCATTGTCTGTGCAGCCTGTGGTATCGGCTCAATCAAGGTGCTTACCTCACCGAATTCGATGTGGTTCAAGCCAGCTCTTTCTTGGGAGATGACTGGAGCGAGGCGCATTTCTCTAGCAAATCTAGCTTGGTTATCTGGTCTGGCGCAAAAATCGATGAACATCTCTGCGTCCTGAGTTCGTTTCGAGGTGGAGGGAATGCAGAGCTTATTTATGCCCGTAAAACTACCCTCAATAGGAAAGGTCGAGTCTATCGGAAAATTATCCTCTTTGAGTAAAAGCGCCACATCATGGAAAAAGGATCCAGCGATCACGTTTTGACTTCTGATAGCTTGCTCCATTTGGCTCTCGGCAGTCCACCAAAAGCCAACTTGCTCTTTTAACTCACCAATTTTTTCGACAACTGCTCGGATTCCTGCACGAGTATTTAAAGTTTCATTGCCATCGAAGTAAGTTTTTGCAACAACCTCTATCATGCCGCCATCGTAAAGACCTATCAGGCCAATTTTTCCTTTATAAAGATCATCTTCAAATAGCTGTTGCCAAGAATTCGGTGGCGAAGCTAAAGCTTCGGGGTTCGTTACGATATTCTGATACCATTCCATCACCCCAACGCCGAAGGTTCCGCCCTTGTGCTGGAACAGGTAGCGATCCGCGAGCTCCCCAGCATTGGTCATTTTGTCCAGGTCCAAAGATTTAACGATGTCTCCCATGCTCATCATTTTTATGAGGCCGACCTCATCGAGGATGGTGACGTCCATTGGAGCCAGACCTCCTCTAACGGCTCGTATCAAGGGAAAAAGCCAATCATCCCCCTGTCCTTGACTCAAAGTAGTGACCGGTATGCCGGTTTCTTCGGTAAATTTCTGACAAATACTCGATTCAAAGGCTTTCTGAAAAAAACCGCCAAACGCCGAAACTTTAAGGGGTTGTTTTGATAAGGTTGCAAAGGCTGGTGATGTCGGAATAAATCCTGACAGCAAAGCTCCTTTTAGAAATTCGCGTCTTTTGATCATAGTTGTTCCTAGCGTTTATATACGTGTGCAATTTGCATGCCTCTGGGCATTTTTTTTGCATTAGTATAGGTATTAAACACACTTAGGATTCCTTGGGCATTGGCAATTGGAAAGAGCAGTCACATGGGGCTGGAGGCGCAGGATGTTTCCGTCACCATAGGGCAGACTGCTATATTAAAGGGCGTGGATCTAGATATTGCACCAGGAAAGTTCATAGCTTTGTTGGGGCCATCTGGATGTGGGAAAACAACGTTGCTTCGGGTGCTTGCCGGTCTGCAGGAGGTCTCTGCTGGCACAGTGTTTTTCGAGGGAAAAAACATCACGATCGCGAAACCCTCTGAGCGGAATTGCGGGATGGTTTTCCAGAGTCTAGCACTCTTCCCTCATCTCAACGTGGTCGAAAACATTATGTTTCCGTTGAAAAAGCTTGACCTCACAAAATCCCAAAGACTTGATCGCGCTTTATCCCTCCTAGAAATGGTCCATATGGTTGAGTTTCGCGAGAGGTCGATGTCCATGATATCGGGAGGACAAGCCCAGAGAGTCGCGATCGCTCGGGCCTTAGCACAAGAGCCCAAGTTGCTATTGTTGGATGAGCCGTTTTCTGCTCTAGATGCAGAGTTACGTGAAGAATTACGTACCGAAATCCGTGTCATACAAAGAAAACTTGGGATAAGTGTCGTGATGGTAACGCATGATCAGCATGAAGCTTTTACCGTTAGTGACGTGGTAGGAGTGATGAACGAAGGGAAGATGGAGCAGGTAGGGACTCCAGATAGTTTGATTAGAAAGCCGACTTCTAGTTTTGTTGCGAAGTTTGTTGGCCAAAGAAATCATATTAGTTGTTTCTATAGGGAAGGCGGGCTCTACGAGGCAGGCACGAATAATCTGGTTAGCCATTCTTGTTCGTCGTTGAAATTATCCCCCTACACCAAATACGATCTTTACTATTCATCTGAGGCCATCACCACTATGGGGCAAGTAAAGGCGGATGCTCTCTATTATCGAAATTTAGGGGGACGAAACGAGATATGTGCGAGATATAAAGAACAAACCATTTGGATCCATAATTTATGGAATGGCCAACCTGATCGAGTTTCATTTGGGGTCGATTTATCAGCCTCCTTTATCTTTGAAGCAAATGACGACGATTGATTCAAGGAAGACGAATCTTCTAACCACCTTGCCCGTCCTTTTATTTGTTCTTTTGACCTCTGTCCTGCCAATCTGTTTCTTGTTGAGTAATGCTTTTAGCGAGAGCGGAACTTCTCTTGACCAAGGCGGCGGCCTGAGTCTCGAGAATTTTCGAGAAATATTCTACGATTCGTATTACTTCGGCCGAATGCTTTACACCGTTTCTTTAGTTCTACTCGTCTCGGTATTAACTCTGATCGTGGCGATGCCCTTGACGATCGTAATTGCTCGTCTGAAAAATTTCTGGCGCAGTACTTGGGTCGTTTTGCTACTGGCCAGTCTTGCTTTATCCGAGGTTCTCACAGCTTATGCTTGGCAAATCATTCTCTCGAAGAGTAGCGGTTTGCCAGGCTGGTTGGAAAGTTTGGGTCTGCTAACAGATTCAAACTCCTGGTGGCCTGGTTTCCCAGCTATGCTACTTGTCTTAGTGTACTTCTCGATTCCAATCGCAATGGTCATGCTGCTGCCGCCTGTTAGTCGTATGGATGGGTCTCTTTCCGATACCGCTCGGATGATGGGGTTCTCCAAAATAGAGGTACTTTGGAGAATCACGCTACCAGTTCTGCGCAAACCGATATTTCAAACGGGCCTGCTCTTGTTTCTCTTGAACACGGGAGGATTTGTCATCTCTCAACAACTTGGTCGTCCTTCGGACTGGATGTTCTCTGTTTTTATTGCTGATTTCATGCGCAGTTTTAACGTGCCCTTTGCGGTGGCGCTGGCCCTCTGCCTTTTACTGACGGTGGTCTTAGTAGTTGGAGTTGCCTATTTGGCGTTTGGCAGGCAAGACGTAGACTCACGTGCTGTATAAACTTTTCTCACTATTGGGCCTCGGGGTTTTTCTCTATGCCCCTATTGTTGTGGTATTTGGATCGTCTCTGAATAATTCCAGGCAGATGGTTTTCCCACCTTCCGATCCCTCCCTGCTTTGGTATCAAGCTTTTTTCTCTGATCCGAGTTGGACCGGTGCTTTGATCAACAGTGTCGTGATTGCCTGTGTTTCTTCAATATTGGCGATGGTTTTGGCTGTTTTGGTCGCCACGGAAGCCTGGCGTCGAAATTCAAAATTCAGTCGCTTTCTGGTTGGGAGTATCAGTTTGCCGTTCCTGATTCCCGGGATTGTCTTTGCTGTGTCTATCTCGTTAGTAGCTTCAATTTTTGGGCTTCTGGGTACAGAAGTAGGCATTATATTAGGACACGTAGCACTTTTAGTCGCAATCCCTCTTGTAACAACTCAATTAGGTCTATCTCAGGTCGAT
>CAJXCK010000076.1 GCA_913051785.1 uncultured Gammaproteobacteria bacterium | reverse complement strand
TGATGCGTCCGGTGGAGAATTACTCGGCTTGGAGCGATGAGCTCGTGAGGGAGCACGGGCCTCGAATGGCGCAGCTGCTCGGACAGGATGATTTTCTTGATAGTCCCAAAGGTGCCGACTACTCAAAATTGGAACAGACATTCAATAACGCAAAGCGTTAGTTAGAACGCTCTGCGGCGGGCATACTATTTAGGATGAAAAATTGAATCAACCTATCTCATTGGCGGGTACGCCCGCCGCCAGTCCGCTGGGTTATTACAGCTGGGTTTTCGCTCATCTGGCTAGAGATCCCGTCTATATTCTTATCATCATCTACATATTTTTACCTTACCTCAGTAATACCGTCATTGGAGACCCTGTAAGGGGTCAAGCCTCCATCGGGTATGTCCAGAGTTTCAGTGCTTGGCTTGTGGCTCTAACGATTCCTTTTTTAGGCGCGATAGCTGATAAAGATGGGCGTAGGAAGCCTTGGGTGTTGGGAACGGTTTTGGTCATGGCAATTGCGTCGATAGGGCTTTGGTGGGTAACTCCCCAACAAGAATCCCAGGGGGCGCTCCTTGGGCTTGCCCTGCTTTTTATGATTTATACGGCCTTTCCCATTAGCGAGGTGTTTCATAACGCTATGCTCCCCGCCATTGTCCCTGCTAATAAAGGCGGCCTAATCTCGGGCCTGGGGTTTTCTTCGGGGAATATGAGCGGTCTTCTCCTCATGCTCTTCGTCTTGTTCGCTTTCGCTATGCCTGGCGCGCAGACCTGGTACTTTTTGCCCGAGAAACCATGGTTCGGAATCGATCAATCTCTCTTTGAACATGACCGACTGGTTGGACCACTTTGCGGAATCTGGATGCTGATTTTCACACTGCCCGTGCTCTTTTTCACGCCTGATGGAGAAACTTCTAATCGCTCTTGGAAAGAGTCCGCGAGAGAGGGTGTGAAGGATCTAATCGCTACCATCCGGCAGGTCAAGCACTACGCAAACATTGCCCGGTATTTGCTGGCTCGTATGCTTTACAACGACGGCATGGCCGCTGTACTTACTTTTGGCGGTATTTATGCGTCAGGCGTTTTCGGTTGGGGGTCGATTGATCTTTTGATTTTGGGTTTGTTGACTAGTTTCTCCGCCATGGTGGGTGCCTACTTGGGAGGTTTGTTAGATGATTGGCTCGGCTCACTTAGGACGCTTCGTCTCGTCACGATACTAAACGCTGTGGCGCTGATTTCTTTAGTATCGGTGACCTCTGATACGATTTTATACGTGGTACCGGTCAGCACAGAACCCGTTTGGGATTTCCCTTACTTTTCTACTGTTTCAGAGCTTTATTATTTAGCGAATAATCAATTTTTCGCTTTGGTATTTGTCACCAATTTGGGAGCTTCTAGAACCTTGATGGCGAGAATCTCGCCGCCGGAAATGACCTCTCAATTCTTCGCGTTGTTCGGCTTGAGTAGTACGGTGACGCTTTTTGTAGGTCCTTTGCTTGTGGCTGTTATTACCGATATTACCGGATCTACCCGATTAGGAGTGGGATCGCTGGCAATACTCATTATCGCTGGTTCATTGGTGTTGCTATCTGTAAAGGATGAACGATCCCAAAGAGCGTCCGCGATTTGAGTTCGATTGATTGAATTTAATGGGGCCTAGCGGCCTGGTATAGGAGTATTTATGCGCTCTTCTAATAGAAATAAACATGTATTTCCCTTAGCCCTTTTACTTCTCGGGCTAATTGTTTTTGGATTTTTTCTTTTAGGGCAAACGGGATTGCTGCGTTTGGCGATTATTTCTGACAAGAGCATGATTTCATGGGTCATTCTCGCGATTTATGCGGTGGCCTCTGCTTATTGGTTACGGGTTGCTTGGCTTCTAGATTCGGAATGTCGGCTCGGAGAGAAACTTCTGATAACTGGCAACTCTCCCAATGCACTTGAGGATGGGGAGATTCTCGCTTTTATGGATTCAGAACTAGAATTCTTAGCTCGATCTGAAGAATCCGCCATAGATAAAGCGCTCGAGCATTACGCTGAAACGCTGGAAAATCGCCATGCGTCTGGACAATTTCTAGCGGACCTTCTTCTCAAACTTGGGTTATTGGGCACGATTATTGGTTTCATTTTGATGCTGACTCCGATCGGGGAAATAAAAGAATTTGATCCTTCCTTGATTCAGCAACTCCTTAGCACCATGAGTGGCGGCATGGCTGTCGCGCTGTATACGACTTTGGCAGGGCTTCTGACCAGCTCTCTGTTGAAGATTCAGTATTATTTTCTCGACAGCGTGCTGGTTTCGCATGTCAATGAGCTTACAAAACGCTTCACGCGTGCGGCGGAAATCGATCCTATATTGTCTTAATGAAACACCCTTCGATCAAAAATAAGTCGGAGCAAGACGCGTTTACAGATCTGCTATTCAATGCTTTGTTGGGATTTGCCCTGATGTTCGCCGTAGCCTTTATGCTCATGAGCACGCCAGAGAAAAAAGGGAAAATAGAAACCAAAGCGGAGTATCTAATTACGGTTCGTTGGGAGGACAAGCACCCGGATGATGTGGATGCCATCGTTGAAGATCCCAGTGGTGGTCTGGTTTGGTATCACAATCGTGACTCAGGACTTATGCATTTAGATAGGGACGATAGAGGCGTCTTCGCTGATCAGATAGAGGTGGCCGGTGTTAAGGTGAACAATCCGATCAATCAGGAGACCGTTACTCTGAGAGCATCCCAGGCCGGTGAGTATGTTGTCAATTTATTGCATTATAAGAGTAATTACTCGGCGCCCTTGCCCGTATCCGTCAAAGTAGAAAAACTGAACCCTGAGGTCTCTGTTATCTATTATGGTAATCACGAGCTTAATGGTAGCGGGGATGAGCTAACCGCGATACGTTTCACGCTTGACGCGGCCGGAGGTGTCGCGAGAACCAGTCAACGCCCGAAAAGGCTGCTGACGCGTGCGGTTGCAGAGGCTAAAAAATGAACACTGTATCGATCGGATTGGTCTTCGCCTACTCAGTTACATCGGCCCTTTTGCTTGCGCTATGTCTCTCAGATCGACTATCGCGTGCCCTCAAACTTTTTGCAGTGCTATCAGTTACTTGTCTCTATTTTGTTACCTGGCAGGGTTATCAAGACAGTTTGGGCTGGCCGACCAAACAGACCATGCCCGATAATTTTCGAGTCTTATGGATAACGGTGGAAGAGCCCGATAAAGCTCAAAAAGAGCCAGGATCAATAGCTTTTTGGGTCCGTAGTCTGGACGAGGCCGGATTAGCTTACGGTGTTCCTCGCGCTCATAGCATCCCTTGGTCGGAAGAGGCTGCCGAGGCAGCCCAAGAGGCTTTGGGAAATTTGGAAGAGGGGGAGCTCCTAAACGGTAGAATGTCGCGAGATTTAGCTCCTCAGTCGGACCAGAAAACTGGGGAGGCTCAAGATTACGCTGCCGGAGAGTCGCCGCAGGGTGAAGAGGGAATATTACCAAATTTCGAATTCTTTAAAGTGCCACCACCCACCTTGCCTGCGAAAAGTGTCTAGCGGCAAAAAGGAAGATGGTCCTCAAGTGTCTTTGAGGACCATCTTTTTCTAGTAATAACTTATCCGGCTCCATCCTGCCAAGTGAGGCGACCCATTTCTACTTCGCCCGCAGCTTGCAAGCGATCTTCCTCGGCTCGTGCTTTGACATATTGATGTATGTTAGTTACTTGTTCCTCGGAGAGAACATCGCTGAACGAGGACATGCCATTATTCGCTAGAATCCCTTCCAATACTATTTTGTTGAAATTTTCGTTTACACCGTCGTTCATGCGCCTTAGGTCTGGTATCGCGCCAGCTGATTTGGAGAGAACGCCATGACAGACTGCACAATACTCATTGTAGCTGCGTTCCCCTGCCGCGATGATATTGATATCCGTCGTCAAATTCTTTTGGACGGGGATAGTCCTGTCTCTGACTTCAGGGATTGGAAGTTCTTCCTTACCACCGAGCTTAAACACTAGGAGCTTCCCGAAGTTGTTATAGGTAAGCGAGGCGTGTTCAGCAACAGGCGGTAATGGCTCACCGCCAAACATATCTCCACCTCCGCTTCCTGTAAGGATTGAGACATATTGAGTGCCATCAATTTCATAAGTAATTGGTGGAGCCAACATGGACGTGTAGGTGTTGAACTCCCACAAGACCTCTCCATTGTCTTTGTCGTAGGCCTTTAACATCCCAAGAGCGTCTCCCTGAAAGACAAGCCCTCCAGCCGATGACACGACGCCACCATTCCAATAGTGGGGAATCTCTACCACCCACTTATCTTCCCCCGTCAGGGGGTCAAAAGCTTTCAAATAGCCTTTTGGTGTTGGTTGATCTGCGATGTTGTCTAAAAGGAGCTGCACTAATCTGCCGAATTCTAGTCCGGTGTTCCATCCTCCAGGATCTCTTTTTAGAACACCTGTTTTCTTCCACTCCTCGTTCATTCCGTAGATCAGAGGATTATCTTGTGCAGGAATGTAGACGACTCCAGCATCAACATCGACCGACATTGCTTGCCAGTTATGTGCCCCTAATGGCCCAGGTAAGATCCACTGAGCCTGTCCGGTATAATCCAGATCTGGATTTTGTACAGGCCTTCCAGTTTCCATGTCGACATGAGTAGCCCAAGTAACGCTAGCGAAGGAGTGCGCTTTAAGGAGGCGTTCGCCAGGAGTCATATCACCATCGCTTCTGTCAATCACGTAAAAGAACCCGTTCTTTGGCGCCTGAAGCAGGACTTTTTTCATCACGCCATCGATTTCCATTTCAGCCAAGGCCATGTCTTGTACTGCAGTGAAGTCCCAGTTGTCACCTGGCGTGGTTTGGTAGTGCCATTTTAGTTCACCGGAGTCAGCGTCTAAGGCCACTATTGAAGAAAGGAAAAGATTGTCTCCGCCTCCGGGAGAACGAACAGCTCTAGTCCAGGGCGAGCCATTGCCGACACCAAGATAGACGTTATCAAAGTCTGGGTCATAGACGATTGAGTTCCAGACAGTTCCACCACCGCCGAACTCCCAGTAATTACCACCTTTCCAGGTTTTGGCTGCCATTTCCATCGCAGGGTCTTCGAAACCGAGAGAGGGGTCTCCGGGCACGGTAAAGAATCGCCACTCCTCATCTCCCGTCTTGGCATTATATGCAGTTACATATCCTCGCACCCCGAACTCGGCTCCGCCATTTCCTATAAAGACTTTTCCTTTGGCAGCGCGCGGTGCGCCAGTTATCGTATAGAATCTGGTTCGATCGATAATCGTATCTTTTTCCCAAACAACGTCCCCGCTTTCAGCATTTAACGCTATTAATCGACCGTCCAAACTCCCCACATAAACCATACCCTCGTAAACCGCAACGCCTCGGTTGACAACGTCGCAGCAAGCTTTTCGTGCATGCTCTCCGGGCACTTCCGGGTCATATCTCCAAAGCGTTTCACCGGTTTTAGCGTCAATCGCGTAGACAATGCTCCAAGAGCTGGTGAGGTACATGATGTCGTCAACGACAATAGGGGTGGACTCTTGTGCTCGATTGGTTCCCATATCCTTTTGCCATGCTAAGCCTAGCTGTGAAACTGTTTCTTTATTGATTTCGGTTAGAGGAGAAAACCTTTTCTCCTCATAGGTCCGACCATGCGATAGCCAGTTTCCGGGCTCGTTCTTCTCAAGATTGATTATCCTGTCGTCAGTAATTAGACCTACCGACGATATCGTCGAGCCCTGAGTTTCTATATTGCTCTCAGCAATACCCGGATTTTCGGTCTTTTCAGTCGAGACCATAACGACGACGCTCACAGCGACAAGCGCTAGCAGAGCAAATAACAAATTCCTATTCATGAGACCCCCCCTCGTTGAATCGAGAAACTAGGCGTTCATCGCCTATACTTCAAACATGTTAAAAGTTTCGAATTTGGAATCAAGCACCGGAACTTGATCTAATCTTAGCCAATTTTCCAAGATGCTGGCGTAAACGCGTCGGAAATCGGTCGTAAATTCGACATTCTCATTGATAGAAATGTCTTTGAGAGAAGGATTATCACCATAATGTCCTCCTTTTACGTGTGTCCCAGCTAAAAACATGATGTTTGCTGTTCCATGGTCAGTTCCAAGGTTTGCGTTTTCGCCGGCTCGTCTGCCGAACTCGGAGTGAATTAAGACAACAACATTTTGGTCGATCGCTTTTTGTTTTAAGTCACCAATAAAACCTGTTATCGCGTCTGACGCGTAACTTAGGAGTCTCCTATGTAGCGCTGGCTGTTGAACATGGGTGTCGAAGGAGTTGTTTCGAAAGGCAACATGGTAAAGCTGAGCGGGGTAACCTGATTCGATACAAGCCGCTACTTTAGGTAAGTCCATGGGCAAGATGCCGTAATCCACTTCTGTTCGGTAAGCGCGCCATGCCTCCTGAATTCTTTTAGACGAGGTTTTTGCGCTTTGAGCGACTCTCATGAGATAGTTGTGTGAATTTTTATTTGGCGCCGACAGAGGGGATTTTGGTGAAGGAATTTCATAATCCGCGCCGGAGTTGTCTTTTTGGAATCGAGAGGGCTCATCAAATACCACTGGTGTGTGATTCGCGCTATTGACCACCAGGGACTGTTGATTTCCCACTTGAACAATTAAATCCGTGGATCGTCTGCCACTGATCGCGTCGGCGGTGCGTCCCAACCAACCGTACTCGCTGCCGCTGTTTGGTGTGGCTGTATGCCAATAGGCCATTGATGTGAAGTGCGAAAAAGAGGGTTGTGAATACCCGCAGCCATGGATGATAGCGAGTTCCCCCTCTCTCCATAGACTCTGCATACCTCTTAGTCCTGGATTGAAGCCGAAGTTATCATCTAGTTCCAGGAGCTCACGCTCGGGAATGCCGATTTTTGGACGCAACCGGTAGTAGTTATCATCTGCAAAGGGAACGATCGTGTTCAGCCCATCGTTTCCGCCGGACAACTCAACTACTACCAGGATCGGCTTCTCTCGTTCTATAGCTCTCGACTGGCTAGGGCCTTTGTTTAAGGCAAGACTCAGTGGCGCATTTACAAGAGGCAGCGAAAAAGCTGTTTGGCCTATTATTTTTATTAGATCTCTTCTATTCATTGTTTGGCCTTTTAGCTATGAGGATTAGCCCAGCTGGTACTCTGGCCTACTAAGCATTGCATGGAGTAGTTGTCGAAGCGGTTCTTCTAAATAGGTTTTTGCCTCAACCACATTGTCTGACCCAAGTTCTTGTCCAAGCCTTTTCGCGAACTCGGAGACTATTTGCTTGGGTAGAGGGTAAATGAAATATTTTTTATTCAGATAATTAACAACATCCGCAGTCGTCTCGCATGCCGCGCTCATGACTTCCTTCGTGAGGTTGAGTCTTACTGGATTTCTTGAAATAGGTCTGACGCGCTCAATCGCCATTTGCCATCCCCTCATGCTCCCAAGCCGCGTATTAAAATCTTCATCCTGATCAGCCATTTGGTTTGACTGGGCCATGCTCATGGATTCACTAATTCCGCTAGGCTTTGTCGCCTGGCTTATGCTTTTTCCTTGGCGAAGCCGTTGTTGAACTCGCGCAACCTCCGGAGTAAATACGGGGAACCTATCAGGTGGTACGAAGTTTAAATCTGGGAACACGACATCTAGCACAAAGTTGGCTCTCTCAAATAGTAGAGATGGCGTGATCCAACTTTTGCCCTCGGACCAACCCGCTACTGTTGGGGGGTGCAAAAGGCGCTGGCCCAATGCTTGAGATACTTCGTTGAAATCTGGCACTCCTGGAACAGCAGTCGCTCCCATTAGTTTGTAAGTGGAGATCATCAATTCAATAGGGCTTTTAATGTGGGATCCGGCGTTTTGATAAAAGTCCTTCGAGAGAAATAATGTCCGCAGGAATTTGGCTATATGATAATCCTCGTTGGAAAGTAGGTTACCAAGCGTTTTGATCCCCTCATTAGAGATGCTGTCATTTACGAAATATCGATATATCTTTGTCGCGATAAACTCGCTTGTTTGGTCTTGAGATAAGATGATTTCAATAATGTCTGTGCCATCGTAATTCCCGCTGAAAGATAAAAACTCTTTTTCACCGATATCGTGGTTGGTGTTATCACGATAAAAGTTTGTTCCTTTGACCGTCCATCCAGTAAACGCTCTTGCTGCTTCGCGTACATCTTTTTCGGAGTAATTCCCTACACCCATTGTGAAGAGCTCCATTATTTCCCTCGCAAAGTTTTCATTTGGGGAGTCGGCGGTATTCACGCCAGCATCGAGAAAGACCAACATAGCTGGATCTTGAGCCGTATCGTTTAATAGCTCTCGAAAGCTACCCAACCCCTTTTCTTGAAAGAGCTGTATTTGATTTAGCATCTTTCTATAGTCACGAACCTTGTCTTCGTTGGTGGCGAAGTGTCCGTGCCAGAAGAGAGCCATCTTCTCTTGAAGTGCATAAGAAGAAGAAAGCATTCTATTCGCCCACCAATAAGCCACCCTATCTGTTTCGAGTCGGCTAGCTCTCAGCCAGTAAAAAAATTTGTTGACGATTGGTTGCAGGCGGCGGTTCCCCTCACTTTTTACTTCTATGCCAAGGGCCTGGCCTTTACGTTTTGCTAAATTCGTCGTGGCAGGTCGACTTGGAGGAAAGGGGTCCAAGCCTTCGTCGAAAATACCTGAGTGCTCGAATTTGAGTCCATTGCTGTTGTCTTCGAAAAATCTCGAGACGGCTTTTTGAGGGCCGAGCTCTACTAAAATCTCGATCTCTTCGGGGGTGCCACCAAATCCTGCTCTTGACGCGAGATGCTTTGCTTCTTCATAACCAAATTGGGAGTTATCGATTGGAGTTAGATCGATAGCGAAGGCGGTGTTTAGACTTAAGCCGCTGACCAAAGCCCATAGGGATACCCAAAGTTTATTCATTAAGTTCTTCATATGTCGTGAATGCTGGGTGTAACCTGTAATTAAATTGGCAGTCGCGATTATCAAGCTGAAAGGCTTGTCTATTATTAAAACGAAAAACCAAGCACTTATGTATAACTATATTGATAAATTTTTTAGCATTTCAGAGACCGGATCGACGATTAGAACTGAGATTATAGCGGGGGCGACCACATTTCTTGCTATGTCTTATATCGTCGTTGTCAATCCGGCCATCTTATCTCAGGCAGGAATGGACTTTGGAGCCGTGTTCGTTGCCACATGCCTAGCAGCGGCTGTTGGCTGCATCTTAATGGGCGTTATTGCAAATTACCCGATCGGTTTAGCCCCAGGAATGGGTCAGAATGCGTTTTTCACTTACGGCATTGTGTTGGGGTCTGGTCATTCGTGGCAAGCAGCTCTGGGTGCCGTATTTATTTCTGGTCTGTTGTTTATTTTGATCAGTGTCTTGCCGATTCGTTCCTGGATAATCAATGCAATACCGAAAAACCTGAAGATAGGTATCTCGGCCGGTATAGGTTTATTTATAGCCTTTATCGCTTTGAAAAATGCTGGAATCGTCGTCGCAAATCCCGCTACCTTGGTTGCGTTTGGCGATTTGACTCAGTTCAGTTCTGTCATGGCATTGATTGGCCTATTTTTGATTGCAGCCCTTGTATCGTCGGGATTCAAAGGCGCGATTATAGTCGGAATGATAAGCGTCTCTATTGCGGGCTGGCTGGTGGGCGATGCAGAGTTCAAAGGTATTTTAGCGTCGCCACCCAGCGTTGAGAGCGTATTTCTGCAAATGGATATCGCGGCCGCTTTTGAACTATCTATGCTCAGTGTCATCCTAACCCTACTTCTGGTAGATGTCTTCGATACCGCTGGTACTTTAGTGGGGGTAACAAATAGGGCGAAGCTTCTCGATGAGAATGGCAAACTGCCTCGGATTGGAAGGGCTCTCTTGGCAGACTCCGGTGCGACGGCAGCAGGAGCGATGTTTGGTACCTCATCTACGACTTGCTTCATAGAGAGTGCCTCGGGAGTCGAGAGTGGGGGTAAAACGGGGTTAACGGCCCTTACGGTCGCCCTACTATTTCTTCTATGTCTTGTCCTTTCTCCACTTGCCCAAAGTGTGCCGGCTTATGCAACGGCTGGAGCACTTCTATTTGTTTCCGCCGCCATGGCCCAGGGGCTTGTGGATTTGGACTGGAGTGAACCAATGGAGTATACCCCAGCTGTTTTGACCGCGATCTCGATGCCGCTTAGTTTTTCGATTGCGAATGGAATAGGAATTGGGTTTATTAGTTATGCTCTTATCAAAGTCATACGCCTGCGCCCTAAAGAATGTCCTATCGCCGTTTATATAGTTGCAGCCGTTTTCTCGCTCAAGTTCATATTCTTAGGTTCTTAAGGATTGGTTAATACCGGGGCATAAAGCTAGGCGCCCAGTCGGTTTGAAACGAACTGGGCGCGATGCTTGTCAGACTAAAAAGTATATTGAACTTTGGCCAAGAAATGACGCGGAAGTTCAGGTAGTACGATGTTACTTCCAAACAGATTCGGGAAATTCGATCTGAAGTAAAGCTCGTCTGTCAGATTCTTGCCTGTCACGACAACACTCCATCGTTCGGACTCCCATCCCGCGCTCATATTAAATAGAGTATAAGCTGGGAGCATGACGCTATTAGAGAAACCTGATGGCACTGAATCTACATCAGCCATGCTTGCGCTTAAGCTGAATCCATTGCCAAAGGAATAGGTCCCGTAGGCAGAGAAAATGTTCTTCGGCATACCAGCTCTCTTCCCGCCGCTCGCTTGAGTGCTGATAGCACCACCTATTTGTCCGCCAAATAGGAGGTCAGGTGAGATACTCGCTAAGTCTCCAGCTCCAAAAAAGCTGAATCGATCCCCGTTGGCTACGCTCGCTAGATTAGTTGCCTCCACTTGGGTGTACGTCATGCCCACCAGTAGGTTTTCATTTACTGACCATCTAACTTCGAACTCTGTACCTTCAGTTTTTACTGCCTGATTCGTCACGATAGATTGGGCGGAAAAGTCCGTTCTTTCCTGTTCATAAACAGACAAAGAAAAGTAAAGCCTATCCTCCAGAAGTTGGCCCTTTATCCCATACTCAGATAATTCTGAGGTATCAAATGCCTCTCCAGAAGCTACATTGCTAACTGTGAGTTCACCTCCTTGTCCCGCTATTACAGTAGCTTGCTCTGAAAGAGTTATGTAAGGAATCAGTCCAGTGTCACCAATGTCATACGAAACACTGAAAGTCCAAGAAGTTCCTGATACGTCGCCATCGGCGCTAACGTCTACGCAACTGCCATCGGTACAGAAGTTGTTTGAGCTAGCGAGCAGGAGCTTGTCTACTGGTTGTCTGCTCTCCATGTCGATGGAGTCGTAACGGATTCCTGCCAATACTGATAGTCCATTGTACCAGGTTAGATCGGTCATGAAGCCGATGCCCAGATCCATATAGTCGCCGATGTAATACTCGGTGTAATCATCATGGATCCTAGTCGCTAATAGACGCGCGTCCAGTGCAGTGCTAGGACCCGTTAGATCTCTACGATGAAAATATTCGTTGGTGTAGTCATCTGCGTGCTCAAAATCTGTGTACCTTAATGAAGGAGAAAACTGAACGATCGCCCGCATGCTGTCGCTTTCAAATAGTTTCTCAATGACTACCTTCTCTTCTATAACGTAAGTTTCATGAAACTGAGAAAAACCGTATGCGTTCTCGTTGAGATTCTCATACGATTCATAGAAGAGTTTGTTAGTGATCTCCCACCCTGATTCAAGGCTAGCAATGATATCGAAGTACAATGTAGTCACTTGATTTTCTAGTGTGTCATCAGAAGCAATTAGCGTTAAAGATGGGTCAAGCTTTGTTGTGCCGACCCCAGAAGTTAATGCCATAGCGGCGGTATTAAAAAAGTCACCAGCTTCTGGCCCAAATGGTTGGCTAAATTCTTCAAAGGTTTCGCTATAACCAGGCCCTAAAGGACTGACCCACCATGCATAAGGGTTGAGGTCGGTGAAACCGTCTCCATCCAGGTCGAATTCTTGATGGGAAATCTTTCCGTCCCCATCTAAATCAAGTGGATCAGGGGACCCAGTGATATAAGTACCATTATCTATTAGGTCCTGGGTAATTCTATTCCAGCCAGCGTTCTGTGAGCCTGCGTAATCGTGGTACATGCCACCAAACTGAAGTTGTACCGTTTCATTGAGATCAACGTCAAAGCTCGCTTGAATTAATGACTGCTCAACTCCAGGGGCATTTTTATAAAAGCTTCCCGAGTTTTCTAATTCACCGTAAAGATAGAACCCCATGGGTTTTCCACCAATCTCTCCTGGACCACCTATCTCGGCTGTGAGGATGCTTTTATCCCAGTCACCGGCGGTGTAAGACA
>CAJXCK010000075.1 GCA_913051785.1 uncultured Gammaproteobacteria bacterium | reverse complement strand
TCCAAGCTTTAGGGTGATGATCATCTCCCTCGAAACGGCGAGTAATCCAGTCCTCGCCCTGCAGGTAGCCATGCTTACGCATCACTTTGTCCATCTCTAATTGATAAGGCTCATAGAGAGCATCAAAGGTTTCTGTTCCATAATCGAAATAGACGCGATTCTCACCCGCTGAGGGCCAATTCTTGTTGAACCAGTCTACAGCAAGGCCGTCCGCGATAGACCAATCCGTAGACAAGCAGGCGGCTCCTCCAAAAATTTCGGGATACTCAGCTATTGCGTAGGCTGAAATCAAGCCGCCCATGCTGGATCCCGCAATAAAAGTCTCTTCTTTTCCCGTGAGCGTCCGATAATTGTTGTCGACAAAGGGTTTGAGTTCCTCGACAAAAAATCTGAGATAGTTGTCAGAAGATATAGATTCCCCACCTACTTCTGTTGCGAAACTATCGGAGTCTTTGAGCATTTCTTTCCAAACCTCGCTCGGCACTACCTTCTGTGGCATGAATTCGGCCCCGCGGGCTCCTTTGGCCCAGTCCGACATCCACACAGCGACCACGATGGCAGGCCTGATTTTTTTCTCATTCGTGAGTTTTGTGATTGTTTTATCGACATCCCAGAACAAGTCCATTCCTGCCAAAGAAGACTCCTCGTGGTGAAATATCATTTGTCCGTCGTGCATGTAAATCACTGGAAAGTGATCAGCAGATTCGGCTTCATAATTTTCTGGAAGCCAGATGTCGATAGGACGAGGTCGAATAAGTTCAGAAGCAAAGTCTTTTAGGTGTTCAAGTTTTCCTTTCAAGCCAGGTACGGGTATTTTTTTGACTTCCTGTTTCGCTTCCTTAGATTTGTGGACAATCTCTTTTCTTGTTAACACCATAAAGTGCAGGCCTTTACTTGTATCTTTCTGGTTGGATCATGTTAACCGATGAGAGAAGACTAGGAAAAATGCAAAACCTTTCAATATTTCTTAAGCCTCTAAGGCTGAAGTTTGCAGTCAGGTTTGAAATTGAGTACATAAAGACGGCTATCACCCGTACAATGGAATCATATTAATTGATAGTCGAAAAACGCAATCTAGAAAAATAAGGAAGAGACAATGCGAGAAGCTTTAATTGTATCAACAGCAAGAACTCCTATAGGCAAGGCTTACCGAGGGGCGTTTAATGACACCACGTCTCCAACGATGGGCGGCCACGCGATCAAGCATGCGGTCGAGCGTGCGGGTGTAGACTCTGCTGAAGTTGAGGACGTAATTATGGGTGCGGCAATCCAGATGGGTTCAGGGTTTCAGAACGTGGCTCGCCAGAGCCTACTGAAGGCGGGCTTGCCAGATTCGGTGGCTGGTCAGTCGATAGATCGCCAGTGTTCCTCAGGGATGATGGCGATCGGTATGGCTGCGAAGCAGATCATCTCCGATGGTATGAACGTGGCTGTTGGCGGTGGTGTTGAATCAATTTCTATGAATCAGACAGGGGATATGTTTGCGATCCCGGATCCTGATTTGTTGGCCAATAAGCCAGAACTATACATGGCTATGATTGAGACGGCTGAAATCGTGGGAGAGCGCTATGGCGTTAGTCGCGAAGCCCAAGACGAGTATTCGGCTCAGTCTCAGGCTCGTACTGCGGCGGCTCAACAGGCAGGCGCGTTTAATGATGAGATAGTTCCTCTTCCGTCTGTCATGAAGCTCCAGAATAAGGAGACGGGCGAAGTCAACGAGATTGAAACAACTCTAGATAAGGATGAGGGTAATCGCCCTGGAACCACTGCGGAGAGCCTGGCAGGTCTGCAGCCAGTCTTTGCTAATGGCCAGGTGATCAAAGAGGGCAAGCACGTGACGGCAGGAAATGCGTCGCAGCTTTCAGATGGGGCCTCGGCCTGTGTGGTCATGGAATCGAAGTTGGCTGAACAGCGTGGTCTAGAGCCTCTGGGCGCCTATCGCGGTATTGCCGTTGCTGGTACGAACCCTGACGAAATGGGTATCGGGCCGGTGTTTGCTGTTCCGAAATTGCTCGAGAAGAATGGTCTTTCGATGGATGACATAGGGCTTTGGGAACTGAATGAGGCGTTTGCTGTTCAGGTGCTTTATTCTCGGGACACTCTGGGAATACCGGATGAAAATCTAAACGTTAACGGCGGTGCTATTTCAATAGGCCATCCGTATGGTATGTCAGGATCGAGAATGGTAGCTCACGCGTTGATCGAAGGTAAACGTCGTGGCGTGAAGTACGTTGTTTGCACCATGTGCATCGGCGGAGGTATGGGGGCAGCAGGTTTATTCGAGGTGCTCTAAGGACCTCAATTTCTTTCTGGCATCGATAGGGCCAGCAGTGATTTGAAAGAGTTGCTGCTGGCTTTTTACTCTACGGCTCCCTGATGGTTTTTCCCATCAAACTCGACCACTCGGCCTATCGTAGGGGGCGTTTTCACGCACCTGATATCAATACTGTAAGAGTCTGGGTGAGAGCGAGGTTGATAAAAGCTCTTGACGCCGCACCTTCTGCAAAACAAATGTTCGGCTGTCTGAGTGCCGAATTGGTATGAGGTTAAAAATTCCTTTCCACTGACTAAAGTGAAATCAGAGTGCCTCACAAATAGGTGATGGAAATCGGTGACAGAACAAATCGAACAGTTGCAAGTCCATACCTCCACTTCGTTGGGAGATCTGAATTCGAACTTGATCAACTCGCAGTGACAACCTCCCTGAAATAACAGTTTCTCGCTCATTACTGGTCTCCAATTTTTCACCTATTTTACGAGAAATTTATTGATGGACGACGATCAATAAACATGAGGAGCAGATAAAGGTATTAGTGGAGCTAAAGCTGAGATTAGCTAATGAGATCTATGATAGTCTGTGGCGACTGCTACAAGAGAGATATTTGATGTTATTGCGAGCTTTCCTGGCTTCTTCCCTACTTATTGGTTGTACTTGCACAATACAAGTTGCGGCCAATCCAGTTCCTGATAAGGCTCTGGCGGTCTTAGTGCCTGGTAGTGGAACCTATAGCCGTGAAATTTCAACAAAGAATGCGCAAGCTCAGGCCTTTTTTGATCAAGGTTTGAGATTTGCGTGGGGATTTTATTTTCCTGAGTCGATTGCCTCTTACCAAGAAGCGGCTAGGTTGGAACCAGATCACCCGATGCCTTACTGGGGGATGGCTCATGCTATGGGGCCAAATCCGAACTCGCGTTACGTTGGGATGCCAGACGATCCGCTAGGTGAGGGGTTGAAAGCCATCAAAAACGCCATGGAGCGCATTGACCTTGCAAGTCCTCTTGAGGCGAAATTGATTAAGGCGATGTACGTACTCTATGACCAGGCAAGTATTCCGGATCCGGATATCCGGGATCAGGCATATCTAGGCGCTATGCGACAACTCAATAAAGAGTTTCCAAAGGACCCTGATATAGCCGCTCTCTATGCGGCAAGTTATATGTCGATAGGGCGTTGGGACTACTGGGATAGCGAGGGCAACCCTAAATCAGAAACGATGCCGGTAGCCGAGGCCCTTGAATACATTATTCACGAAGACCAATCGCACCCTGGAGTTTTGCATTTGCACATTCACCTCATCGAGGCGTCGTTGGAGCCTGAGAGGGCTCTGGTTTCTGCGGATGCGTTGGAAGCGACTGTTCCGATTGCGGGTCATGTGGTTCATATGCCGGCTCATATTTATGTGCGTGTAGGACAATATGCGAAGGCCATCGAGAGTAATATTCGTTCTCAAGCGGTGGATTTAGAGTTCGCAAAGTTATGGGGTGATTATCCTCTACCCGACATTGGTACGTATCCGTTGTCACATCAAATACATGCTGGACACGCAATGGATTTTATTCGTTATGCGGCCACAGTTCAGGGGAACTCTCAAACTGCTATTCAAACGGCGTGGGATATGGCTGATCGAGTGGGGAGTGATGCAAATCAGGTTAGAAGTGGACAAAAGCGAGTATCTGCGCCGTGGCTGGTGTTAAAGATATTTGGTAAATGGGACGAGCTTTTAGCTCTAGAACCCGCTCACCAAGGAACACCCTACTTAGATGGTATTTGGGCGTATGTTTCGGGAAGTGCGCATTTGGCGAAAGGAAATATCCAGGCGGCTGAAAAAGCACTTGATAGGCTCAGGGCAATCGCAGATGCGCCCAACGCAGATGAATATCGAGTGGGAGCCACTCCTGCCTCGGCCGTGCTGAAACTGGCGTCTCATGGACTCGAAGGCGAGTTACTGATGGCGAGTGGTGACCTTCCTGGTGCGATCGCTGCCTTTCTGGCAGGTGTGGCAATAGAAGATCAAAATAACTACACAGAACCTCCTGACTGGGCGCAGCCCATGCGCCATTACTTGGGTGCTGCATTGCTGCGCGCAGGACAAGCCGAACGAGCCGAGGCAGTTTATCGGAGAGATTTACGCTGGAATCAAAACAACGGATGGTCGCTATTTGGTCTTCGACAAGCGCTCATTGCCCAAGATAAAGAAAGAGAAGCGGCAGAGATCCTTGAGGCTTGGCAAAAGGCTTGGGCTTTCGCTGACGTTAAACTAAGCGCTTCACATTTCTGATCTGGGTCGACTTAAGTGCGTTTCAGAATTCATGGGGGTACATTACTCCATTATGAGCGATCTCAAATTTAGAACCTTGCCCTTCAATAGCACTGACCAAGAGTTTGCCCTGCTTTACGAGTTGGAGAATACGCTCGATTACCACGTGAAAGACTGGGGCTCGCCGAGCATGATTAAGTATCATGCAAATTTGATCCCTGAAAAATGCAATGCGGTCTGTGAATTCATAGAGATCGACGGGAATATTGTTGGTTATGGTTATATGGGCCACGATGAGTGGGCCTTTGATGAGAGCTTACTTGACTCAAACTTGGCGATCCCCAACGAGGGTCGATACTTCGAAAGCGCGCAGTCTTACTTGAAGCAACAAATTGCTAGGGCTCGACAAACTGAGGGTGTAAAAACGCTCAGGGCCGAGTTTAAGGAAAGCGACTTCATGAAAGAGCTCTATACTGTTAATGGTTTTGAAGTGTCGCTAACGGACTTTGTCTCGATCATCGATCTAGATGACTTTAAAGGTGAGCGATTTTCCAAGCAGACTCAGCGATTCAATAAGAGCGACTTTCGTGTAGAAACTTTAACTCAACTTCAAAAGAGTGAGGCTGATTGGCAGCGTAAGCTGTTCTCGCTTTGGCACAGCGTTGAAGAGGATGTGCCAACGGACCTGGTCGAGCCGAACATGGATTTTGAATATTGGAAATCTTCGTTGTTCGCACCTTGGTTTGAGTCCGACGATATTTATATTGTTCTGCATGAGCGCCGGTGGGTCGCGCTTTCGAGCTATGATAGATCTGACAAGCCGACGGATACATTGTCTACAGATTTGACCGGCGTTCTTCCCGAATATCGTCGTAAAGGGATATGCACGGCGTTGAAGGTGTTCGCGTTGGAAGATCTAAAGAGTAAAGGCTACAAAAGAGTATTTACGGACAATGAGGAGAATAATCCTATGTTCCAGATTAACTTACAGCTAGGCTTTAAAAAAATAGGCAGCGAAATCGGTTGTAAACTGAATCTCTGAGCGGCTCGCTTTTCACATATGTTGCTTTGGCTTCTAGTATTTCGGGATCTCTATGTCCTTTCTTTTGAAAATTATTTTTTACTGGTTAGTTCTAGTGCATGCCGGGGTGCGATGATGCGACCCATCGCGCCGAGTCCAGCCTCTTCAAGTATTCTATGACATTCGATCAGAGCTTCTCCCAAGACCGTGTCTGTCCAGAAAATTACCTCTAGTGCATGTTGATTAGGCTGGCCGGGTCGTGCGGTCATCGCTTCCAGATAGAAAAATTTGAGTTCCTCGATGGCTTCTTTAAACCAGGTAAATTCGGTCGGGGGTATTGATTCTGCTGTTAGTAAATTAGCGAGTCTTTCGATCGATTCTCTTTTCGAATTGATAGTCGAGTTCGTCAGGGTTCGGCCTTTCCGCCGCTGCTTAGAGAGTTCATGCCACGGGAGCAACAACGATAATTCTTCGTTTAAGCGCTCTGACCAACTTGTGTGTTCTTTGGTCCGCTTGGTGAAATTTATCGGACAGGTCGCCTCCGCATGAACCTCTGAAGCCGGAAGGTCAATGGGATAGTCCTCCAAGACTGGGCCTTTGGGTTTGTTCAGTAAATCCAGCATCGCCTCAACGACATTGGTCTGAAACACGGCGTCTGCTGGTTTTCCTAAAGGGCGTCCTAGAGGAAAGCTCACCCAAAGCGCTCTTGGTACTTGCATGCTGACGGAGTTTTCTCTGACCAGGCTGATCCCGGCCGTGAGAATGCCCTCTCGTTCAAGATAGTAGCTTAGCGCTCCGACCGAGCGGGTACAGTTGGGTCAGACTGGTGTTAAGAGAACCGCGTCGACCTGATCCTGCTTTAATAGTCCTGCCACTTGCAATGCAGTTTTCTCAAATGCTTCTGGTTCAAGGCCGGCCCCCATGAAGCTGTAATGAATGTCGGCAACGGATCCTAGTTTTTTGTTTTTAGCCAATTCATGGATTCGGTCCAAAGGAAAGACTACGTTGATGTCTTCGACAAAGCCGCTTTTATCGAAATTCACTGAGCTATGGGACATGACAATATCCGAAGCCTTTTGATCTTTCGAAATTGGTCTATAGGAAGCATCAGTAAAGTTAAATGCATCTGCGTCTCGGGTATGAATACCAGCGGTGGTGATCAGTGCGACTCTAAGATCCGAGACCGGTTTTTTTAGATCAGTCCAGGCTGCAGGACCCAACGGTCGGCCATTCTTTGATAAGAGGTGGTCTCGCTCGTATTCAGGAAGATCGGTCAGTTTCACCATAAACGAATTCGTGTAACGTGGTCTGATTCTCCCGCTTGAAGACAACGCGAAATCTGTAGACCATACGTTTTGAGTAATTGATAGGGTTTTAGCATGCCAGTTTTCCCTTCAACAGTTAATACGGATTGTCTAGAGCTGCTTCATAACACTGAGTTCAAACTTAAGGAGTTAGCTGACAGTCTCAAGATAGAAGGAATCTCCGATGCGTTTTTCGCACAAACAGTAGCGCCGCTGACCGTCTATCTGAACTCATTGGAAAAAGATGACCGACCCCTGTTTATTTGCTTTACAGGAGGGCAAGGTTCGGGAAAAACGACCCTCTCGGAGTTCGTCCAGCTAGCGCTTCAAGTCGGCTATGATCGCAAAACGGTTGGATTTTCTATTGACGATATTTACAAAACCAGAGAGGAACGAGAACGGATAGCGGCTTCGGTTCATCCGATGTGCGCGGTTAGAGGTGTTCCAGGGACTCATGACGTAGGCCTTGGCTTAGAAACTCTGGAGTCGTTGTCTCAGGCTAAGGAGGACACGTTAACAGCTATCCCTTCGTTCTCTAAACCCTTGGATCAGCATTTTCCGCGAGAATCATGGAGGCGCTATAAAGGAAGACCCGACTTTATATTTTTTGATGCTTGGTGTGGCGGAGCTCGACCTTTGCCTGTGGAGAATTGGAAAGGTCCGATGAACACACTCGAGGAAGAGGAAGATCCAGACGGTGTATGGTCCAGGTGGAGTAATTCCGAGCTCAGCAGCGACTATCAAGAGCTTTTTGATCGTTTCGATTTGTTGTTGTTGATTAAAGTGCCCAGTATGGAGCATGTGTATGAAAGTCGTTGGCTGCAAGAGCAAACGCTTGAGAAGACGTTGTCGGACCCCGAAATGTTAAAGAAAATAATGACCAAGGAGCAGGTCTACCGATTCGTCATGTATTATGAGAGGTTAACGCGCTATGTGCTCGAGGAGATGCCCAGCTTTGCGGATATCGTTCTGGAGAGAAGCGAGGGGTTTGAGTTTGCCTTTTCTAAATATCCTTGACTAAGAATCATGTTTGACGTGTTTTGCTTATTGAATTTTGGACAAAGAAACAGAGAATTTATTGCAGGCGTTGATGGACATGTACTGGAGTGTATCTATTTTGATGCGGTTGGTTTGTCATGACAAAACCTAATGTCATCTTGATTTATCCAGATCAGCTTCGCGCTCAGTCGTTGCCACTGTTTGGTGAGACTCAGATTGAAACGCCTAATATTGATCGACTGGCCAGAGAGGGGTTATCGATAGATAACGCCATCTCTAATTGTCCAGTTTGCACTCCGGCACGAGCCATGTTGGTCACAGGACGCTATCCCCAAACAACCGGTCATTTGATCAATACAACTCGAACACGCCATTCGGAAATATCCCTGGGAGATACTTTTGCTCATTGGGGTTACAAGACCGGCTGGGTGGGTAAATGGCATCTTCACACGGGGTTATGGCCAGCGATTGATAGGATGCCCCAGCACCCGGACTGGGTGCCAGAGGGAAGAGATCGCTTAGGCTTCGATTATTGGAGAGCCTACAATCAACACATGGTCTATTTCGATGGTTTCGTCCACAAAGACGACTGGAATTATGAGCGATGGGAAGGCTATGAGACCGAAGGCTTGCTTAAGTATGGTTTTGAATTCATGGATTCCGTTGCGGATGAGCCTTTCTGTTTAGTTTTATCTCCTCACCAACCTCATTTTACTCCTTTTGAGTTTGCGCCTCGGCGTTTCTATGAAGATATACCAGACCAGATTGAATTGCCGGTTAACGTTCCCGACCAAAAATTAGAGGTATCTCGCGAGATGTATCGACATTATCTCGCAATGATTCTGGCAGTTGACGAAATGGTGGGACGAGTACTGAAGTATCTGGACGACAAAAGTCTCACTGAAAACACGATCGTATTATTTACTTCCGACCACGGAACTCAGGCCGGATCCCAGGGCGTAAATCCGTGGTCAAAGAAAAACCCATTTGATGCGTCAATACATGTTCCTGGGATCATCCGTTATCCTGGAACGATAACCCCGGGAACACGAACGCAGCAAATCATGAACATGGTGGATTGGTTCCCGACGCTCTGTGGTCTGGCTGGATTGAGGGTCCCACGAAGTATAGAAGGACAAGATCGTTCTGAGACACTTCGCAATAACGAGAGTATTGAACAGGATGCCGCCTTTATCATGAATTTTTCGAAGTGGTTTGACTGGTTTGAAAACGGTGCGGAGTGGCGAGGAATCCGAACTAGCACCCACACCTACGCGCGTTGGCTTGACGGGAGGGAGCAGTTGTATGATTTGCAGGAGGACCCTCTTCAGATGAACAACCTTTCAGGTAAGAATTTATCGGTACAAACGTCCCTGCAAGAGTTGCTTGCTCATGCTCAATCCTTGCGAAACGATGAGCTGGTTCCTTGTGAAGATTGGAAGCATTGGCTAGACGAACAGCGTCGGGTGATAAAAAATGCGCATGGCACGCTAAGTCACCCGGAGAGTGAACCCGATTGGTCGTTACTGCATTGAATACTGATTTTCCTATTCGCTTGTCGGAAGAAATGATCGCTAGCTACGAGTTGTCGGGATACTTGGTAACGCCTGGCGCGCTTTCTCAAGAAGAAATTGAACGCTACGGACCTGCCGTAGATGCGGAGGTTGGCGCACGGACTCAAAAAGACAAAAGGTCAGTGGCCGAAAAAAGCCTCTACGAACAGTCTTTTATTCAGTGCATGCGTTTATGGGAAACGAGCGAAGAGATCCGCCTTTTGAGTTGCCACTCTGGCTTGGCTGGCATAGCAGCGCAGCTGATGCGGGTGGAAAGTGTCCGGATGTGGCAGGACCAGGCTCTTTACAAAGAGCCAGGAGGTAGAGAAACAACCCCACATCATGATCAAACATTCTGGCCTATAGGTGACGAGCCACTGGTCAGCGCGTGGATACCGTTTCAAGACGTCACCATAGAAAATGGCGCGATGGCCTACGTGCCTGGTTCTCATAAGGCGGGTCGACTGAAAGTGGTGGATATTACTCATTCGACCGATCCCTACGAGATTCTTAACGATTCTGCCTTAGGGGGTAGAAAACCGGAGTATGTCGAGGTACGAGCTGGATCGGTCATATGGCACCATGGGTTGACGGTTCATCAGGCTGCAAGTAACAAGAGCCAGGAAGTTCGTCGAGTGTTTACGGTTGTCTATATTTACTCCGGGGCTAGGCGCATTAAGTCATGGCCGACTTTCCCTTTAGACCGGGAGCATATCGAGGTGGGCGAACAAATTCGTGGTGATGGCATGCCCGTTTTGTGGCCGCCTCAAGACCAGCTTCCAGATGCTCCAAATATAGTCGGAGAAGCCACCGGACCGCAGTTTCGAACTCAAGCTGATTGAGCAGCTTTTATTCGCCTGATGCCACTGGATCGTTTACAACCTTTAATTTCTAAAAAAGAAGGGTTAATAAGTCGCTTGGCGCGAAAAATTGCTTGGTGTAACGTGTTCGACGTGAAGAAAAATGGGGAAACAGATGGAAGATCAAGCTGTCGTGGCGCAAAAAGCGCCGTATATGGTAGAGGTTGAAGAGGGTAAGACCTATTTTTGGTGCTCTTGCGGCCAAAGTGATAACCAACCGTTTTGTGATGGCTCTCACAAGGGAACGTCATTTGTGCCGATGAAATTTGAGGCAGAGAAGAGCCGACAAATGTATTTTTGTGGATGCAAACAAACTGACAAACAGCCCTTCTGTGATGGAGCGCATTCCAAGCTTTAAAACCTGCTCGGTCAACCGTCTGATCAGTAGGTTGTCAGGTCAGTAGTGAGTGCAGATAATCGCGATTGGTGGCCCGGTTTGTATCTGGGCTTTGTTTGTCTGGTTAACCTGAAGCGGGTTGGCTAACTCGGCGAGGTGTATATTGGCGATTAATCTGCTTTTGACATTTGTGGGCGTGGATCGGCCTGGGATCGTTCAGGAACTTAGCGCTCTCGTTAGCGCGCACGAGGGAAATTGGCTTGAGAGTAAGATGTCAAGAATGGGCGGCAGGTTCGCGGGTATTGCCTTGGTAGAACTGCCAGCCCCTCTTATTGAACGCTTTAAGGCTGAGATCTCACAGGTACGAGAACTGTCGGTTTATTTGGAAGAATCTGGTGTTCAGAGAACGGATGCAGATACCCTTAACTACCAACTTAATATTGTAGGACTGGATAGGCCGGGTATTTTGCAAGAGGTTGCGACTGAGATGTCGCAGCAGAGCATCAATGTGGTTGATTTAGAAACCACTGTTAGCGCGGCCCCGATGTCCGGAGACAAAATGTTTTTTGCGGATGCTCAGGTTCTCGTGCCATCGAACGTCGATCTGGCCGACTTGCATGATCGGCTCGACTGGGTGGCGAATGAGCTTGGTATAGATATTTTGTTGGAGTTGTCAGATTAAATGCGAGAGACCAGCAGAAAAAATGACCTTGTCCCCAAGAAAATGAGTGATTGATTGTTTTCCTTTAAAAGATTAGTTGAAGATGCCCGGGATTATATCGAGTTGGTTGACGTGGGTGTTAACGAGCATTTTAAGTTCAAGTAGCAGGATAAAGTCTTTCTCATTTCAGAGGGTTCGATCCTCGCTTATGGAGAAAAAGATCCAGAGACAGGAATCAAAGCAACGCAGACCTTTACCAAAGATGATCCGATAGGGTTTGCCGAAGCAATCGCTGGAAGGAGCATGCAGCTGCAGTTTAGGAAGCTTACCGATCTGAGTTTAAGGGGATTTGGGGCTGCTGAGCTGAAAAAACAAGTTAACGAGTCGAAAGTATTTTCGCAGACCATCATTAAATACAGCCTTAGTAGAATTTTCGACCAGAAACGAAGCGCAAAGTATTTTTCGTTTGAAGACGAGTTTATTGGCAAAAACTATGACTTCTTGAAAAGGATCCGTGTGGCTAGAGAGGAAGATGTGTTCCGCCTTAATGAAGCTGCAACCAAGATGTTTTTTATTGAGAAAGGATCAATCGGAATCTTTTCTCGAAATAACAAGCAAATCGCCGAATTGGGGGTGGGTGAATGCTTCGGAGAGTCTGCCATGCTAAACGACAGGACAAGACGTTATACCGCGGTTGCCAACAAGGATTCTAGCTTACTGCTCATAGAGGATGACAAAGTAGAAAAAGAGTTGGCTAAAGACACTCCGCTGGTCCGTTTGTCTGTTGTGGTCTTATTGAAAAGGCTTGAGCTTATGAATCGATTGCGGATGGTGAAAAAGAGAGGCTAGGTTCTGATTTTTTTTGGCTGATACTGGTTGTCGGGGGCACCCCTTATTCCGTAGTGATGCCCCGTCATAAAGTTACAAATAATGCTAGGTTAATTAATTTACTGAGCAACCTTAAGTTCGAAGAGTTCATCGATTTCTGTTTTTGAGTAACCGAGTGAGTTGAG
This sequence comes from uncultured Gammaproteobacteria bacterium, assembly GCA_913051785.1. Classification (GTDB taxonomy): domain Bacteria; phylum Pseudomonadota; class Gammaproteobacteria; order Pseudomonadales; family Azotimanducaceae; genus UBA4421. The sequence goes on along the minus strand of CAJXCK010000075.1, from coordinate 390 downwards.
CAGTTCAGCCGTATGTTCTCCGTGAGCCGGACAACCATGAGAGGGCTCGATCCGCTTCCCTTCAAATTTGGCGGGCATTTTGACCTGTTTCATTTTGCCTAAAATAGGGTGGTCTACTATGCCTACGGTTTCGTTTGCTTCATATTGCACGTGATCAAAAACGTCTTGATAGCCGAGGCATTTTGCGGCTGGAACATCGTTATCACTCAGGCGCTTTAAGATTTCATCAGTCTCAAATTCAAGAAATTTATCTCTCAGAATTTCTTTAAGTTCCTCGTAGTGAGCAACCAGTTTTTCTTGACTATTAAATCGCTCATCCGCTAATAGATGGAGTTGCTCGAGAGCTGCAAATAGCCCGATTTGTTGCGCAGAATTTGCGGCCGACATGAT
>CAJXCK010000074.1 GCA_913051785.1 uncultured Gammaproteobacteria bacterium | reverse complement strand
TCGCAAACTCCCTTCGAAGATCAAAATCAATCGAGGCCTTTTGCACCCCTTCAATTACCTTTTCATAATCATTTGGGTCAACCACAACTAAGACATCTTGGTGATTCTTAGCGGCTGACCGAATCATAGCTGGTCCACCAATATCGATGTTTTCTATCGCCAATTGATCTGATACATCTCGGCCTGAGATCGTCTCTTCGAAGGGGTAAAGATTTACGACCACGAGGTCGATAAGAACGATGCCATTTTCTTCTAAGGCTCCGAGGTCGAGATCTCTGCGCGCTAAGATTCCACCATGAACTTTCGGGTGAAGCGTCTTCACCCGACCATCCATCATCTCTGGGAAACTCGTGTATTCGGAGATTTCTATGACAGGAAAGGACAGATCTGTCAGGAATCGGAATGTTCCACCGGTGGAAATTATCTCTATACCTGCCGAGACTAGCGCGGCGGCAAGCTCTTCCAAACCATCTTTATTTGAGACACTAACTATGGCTCGTTTCATAAACTTACCTGACGCCTTGTGAAAGAGGCTTCACGCCGCGATCGCCACTTCTTCTGCCGACGAGGAAAAACTCTCGACCACTCCAACATCTATATTTCTCAACCAAGCAGTCTGCTCTTGCGGCGTTCCTAAGGAGACAAATTGTTTGCCCAGTACTGGGGCGCGTAGTCTTGTAAAATAAGCCATCAAATGCTTTCTGGAGACTCGGGCGCCTCGCTCACTTCCGTAAAAACTGTGAATAGCATCTAGATGTTCGTTCATCACGACGAGCCTCTCTTCTATCGAGGGCAACTCCTCACCCAACAGATACGAGAATATCCAAGGCTGTCCAATTGCTCCTCGGCCAATCATCAAACCATCCGGACCACTTTTTTCAGCCACTAAAATCGCGCTGTCTAAATCATTAATATCTCCATTTGCAAAGAGTGGAATATTAACGGCCTCGACTACTGATCGTATTTTGCCGTAATCAGCAGTCCCCTGGAACTTACATTCTTTGCTCCGACCGTGAAGAACGGCCATCTTCGCACCCACTGATTCAGCTCTGACTACCGCCTCTCGACCTAAATCATCCGCGCGAGTCAAACCCGTTCGAGTCTTAACGGTAACAGGGACGTCTAGCGCGTTAACCAGCTGGGACACAATCCGCTCGATTAGATCTAGATCTTTAAGTACAGCGGACCCAGCCATTTGCCTACACACCTTTTTAGCGGGGCAACCAAAATTGATATCGATTACCTGAACCCCCTCCTGAACTAGCTTCTTTGCTGTTTCAATCATCTGCGCCGGATCACTGCCAGCGATTTGAACCGACCAAGGGTAAACCCCCGGCACCGCTAGTCTTCTCAACCTACTTTTTTCAGTTGACCAAAATCCCTCTTTGGAGGTAACCATCTCACTGACCGTGTAACCCGCTCCAAACCGCCAGCATAGACTTCTGAATGGTATATCCGTAAGACCGGCCATAGGTGCTATTGCGAGGCGATTTCTCATAGAAATCTGATCGTTCAATATAAGTGGAGTTCTGAACTCCTCTACTTTTTTCAGACCCAGTCGTTCCATTTCAAAGCGCTACATCTTCATTTCAAAAAAGCATAGCTTATTTCCATCCAGGTCTCTGACATAGGCGCCATAGAATACAGGCAACCTCTCTCCGGGCTCTCCTTCATCTGAAGCGCCAAGTTGCATAGCTTTTTGATAAAGCTTATCGACGCCTTCCCTCGATCCGCCAGGTATGGCAATCATGTTTCCGTTCCCCGGAGCCGGATCGTTCTGATCGTAGGGGATACAAATAGCTAGCATTGGTGAACCAGGACCCGTGCCATAGAACTTAATACGATCTTGACCGAAAAGCTGCTTACCTCCCAATTCTTCCAAGAGCGCATCGTAAAAATCGCAAGCTCTCTCCATATCACTCACACCGACGGTCACGTATCCAAGCATCACAACACTCCCTTTGATTCTTTCCAATTGAGAGAATAGCATCTCAACTACTCACTCCAGACAAACAAATTTCCTATCCTAGAGAGCCGACTAGCCTAACCCACCCATCGTTCTCTACCGGCTCTTCAAACTTTATCTCATCAAAGCTGGATCTAACTGAACTTACCTGATCGACTAAGATACCAGACAACATTATGATCCCATCAGGTTTTAGCATCTCTATCAATTCGCAACGAAGATCGATAACGGTTCCCGCCAGTATGTTCGCAATAACTACTTCAAAGGATCCCGACAAACTACTTCTCTTTCTCTGCCAATCCGGAACCGATAGGACAGAAAGCTTGTTCGCGTCAATCTGATTGAAATCTCTATTGCTAACAGCTGAATCAACAGCTTGAGTGTCATTGTCGACGGCGTACCCGGAGTGACCCATGACAACAGCTGCGAGAGCTAGAATTCCCGAACCACAGCCATAGTCCAAGAAATTTATTGGCGCTGTATTGGCATTAGCCTCGAGCCATTCCAGACAAAGTCTAGTTGTGGGGTGCGTTCCACTGCCAAATGCTATCCCAGCATCGAGATATACAGTTGGGCCATGATCTGGGACATCAACTTTCCTGTCTGCCCTCGGACTAATTCTGAGCGACTTTCCAAACTGCATCGGCACGACTTGATTATTAAGTGTTTTAGCGGTCTGTTCTGAACTGACTATTTCTACTGAGATATCTTTGAGAGCTGAAGGGTGCGCACTTTTCAAGTCGTCACGAAGCCGCCCCAAGTCAGCCTGTAACGGGAGATACGCCGTAAGTTTAACTTCACGCCAATCCACTCGAATGTTCTCTCCTGGCACATCCGTCGCAATAACAACTTCGTCAGATACTGGAGAAATGACAATCGACAAAGCCTCACCTTCAAGAAGACGCTCGTAAGTTGAGAGCGCACGGCTCTCCAAGACCAGTGAAAGACTGAAGTAAGTCAAGAAAACCTGATCAACTCATCCTCGGTATTGATAGGTTGACCGTCTTCCACTTCAAAACTTACTACCGTTCCATATTCAGTAGACTTGATTTCATGCATCATTTTCATACTTTCAATAATGCAAACGACTTGCCCTATCTCAACGGTATCACCAACCTCAACAAAGGGGTCAGACCCTGGGCTAGAAGCTCTGTAAAATGTGCCGGCCATAGGCGCTTTGATTCTTGAAATCGGCATTGAATGATCGCGAGGTTTTTCCGCCACTGTGTTTGTCAAAGTTGTCGTGGGTTCGAGGCCAAGCTCAGAAACTGATCGTTGTGAGCCCATCGAAATTCTAACTGCTTCGTCTCCACTCTTTACTTCTATTTCTCGTATGCCTGACTCTTCTACCAACTCGATCAGCTTCTTAACTTTGCGTAAATCCATATCTTATTATCCCCTCTCCTCTAAGAAGCCAATTGCTGAAATTAAACCCAATTCATACCCACGAGCGCCGAGACCCGCTATAACCCCAACCGCAATATCGCTTAAATAAGATTTGTGCCTGAACGCTTCTCTTTTGTAGATATTCGAAATATGAATCTCAATGAAGGGTATCTGAACTCCCACCAAAGCATCCCTAAGAGAGATACTCGTATGTCCCAGAGCACCGGGATTGATTAGTATAAAATCTACTCCATCCGAACCTGCCCCATGAATGGCATCCACGAGGACGTGTTCAGCGTTACTTTGTAATGAAGATAAAGTTATACCCTGCTTTTCCGAAAGGCCCTTCAAAGTAGTGTCAACCTGGTCCAGGGTCACCGAGCCATAGAGGTCAGGCTCCCGTGTACCTAGCAGATTAAGATTTGGTCCGTTGAGAACTAAAATTTTCACTTATATGCCCTCTTTTTGTTTTTTAGCTACATTTTAGAAGATTTTAGCGAATTTTAAAAGTTCGATCTTGCATCGAGGCCTCGATAGCGCCGCTCAGATTCGCAAGAAATCGATCTGAGTTCACCTCTCCTTGGATTTTAAATTCGTCTAATTCGCTGACATTTTCTTTTAAAAACACAAAAGTTGGCGGTCCGAATAAACCAAACGATCTCAGCAACCTTCTATCTTCCACATCGTTGCTAGTCACATCGGCCCTTATAGCCATGATACCTCTCAATTCATCCTGGATATCACTTCTTGGTATCACCTCTGATTCCATCTTCTCGCAGGAGATACACCAATCTGCATAAACGTCGAGAACCACTAATCTATTAGGATTCTCGGACATAACTTTTTTTACGTCCTCCACCGTTTTTACTGCCATCCAATTCACGAGCTCTTTTTCCTGTGCTAGCTCATTGGCAGAAAACCCCTCGAGAGGAGCATCGTTAATGAGATCAGAAACCCAAGCTACTGAGAATAACGAAGCTATTATCAGAGTGCTCATACCGACAGGCTTCGCGGGCCTTAATCCGTGTTCCGACCACTTAAAAATCAGAACCAATGAAGCAGTAAAAACCAGGACAAGCCAAAGCACCGAAACCAAGAGATCGCTAACAACTCTTTCCAGCAGCCAGATAGCTACCGCCAGAAGAACGAAACCAAAAATATCCTTAACCGCAATCATCCAAACCCCGGGTTTGGGGACCCACTTTGAGCCAGTCGCCCCGATTAGAAGCAGAAGAGCTCCCATGCCCATTGCTAAGGAAAAAAGGGCAGAGCCCCCGAGAACGATATCTCCCGTATTAGAGATATATATCAATGCGCCAGCCAATGGCGCAGTTATGCAGGGAGAGACTACTAGACTCGATAATGCGCCGTAAGAAAACGCAAACAGGAGAGGGCTCGAATACTGCAGGCTTTTTCGTTGCGAAGAAAGAACTCGCTCAAGCATATTTTCGATGAAATGAGGAATCCGAATATCAAAAAAACCGAACATAGAGATAGCAAGAACGAGAAAAATGACGGCGGTAAGCGAAATGACGAGAGGAGACTGTAAACGAGCCTGAATATTCATCTCCGCCCCGAAAACGCCGACCAACATACCTAATATAGAAAAAGTGACGGCCATTCCCAAGACGTAAGCCAACGAGATTCGGAAGGCTTTCCCGTTAGTTAGGTCCTGCCCCTGCCCCACAATAATCGACGAGATTATGGGCACCATCGGCAACACGCAGGGCGTAAACGTCAGAAAGATGCCGGCTACAAAGAACGCCAAAACAATTGAGGCGAGCCCAGCTCCTTCAAGCAGTCCAAAGAGATAACGTTCGTTCCCAAATTCGCTGGGCGAAAAAACAGGATCCTCATCGCTCTCAAGGGGCATGGGGTCAGATATGAAACCGTTTGCTAGATTTATCTCTTTTTCCACAGGGGGATAGCAAAGCCCACGGTCTGCACAGCCCTGATAGCGCACTATGACCGTAGAGGTGTCACCAACGAAAGGCAGATTTTTCATCGCGACTTTTAACGAGGTGTAAAATACATTGACCTCTCCAAAATATTCATCTGTTTTTTTCTGTCCCTCAGGAAGCAACAGCTCCACTCTCAGGCGCTCGCCATCACGGTAGGTCCAAGCGTCAAACTGGTCTTTGTATAAGTAGTAACCATCTTCGATGTTAAACAATAGGGAATAATCCCCAGCGCCTCTTCTATCCAGACTAAACTGGAAAGCATCATCTACCGGAAGAAATTCTGGCTGCTCAGTAAGCCATACTCCGCTATCGTCATAACTAATGCTCTCACCCCAATTTTCCTGGGCAAAAAGACAAAATAAAATACCTAGCAACAGGCCAATCGTATGGTCTTTCACCTTTTTCTTTTTTACAGCAAAATCCAAACCAAGCCTGCCCAAAACCAAGAATTTATAAACATGCGATCTTCCCCAACTCCTCTCCACACTAGGGTTCGCCTTGTGAAAAAAATCACAAAAACGCGGACATTTATCTCTCTCGTAGTCCTTTCTACCCTCGCTCTTCTCGTTGGGTGCGCTCCTCAAAAAACAGGGAATGTTCAGATATCCACACAAAAAAAAGAAGATACGCGAGTTTTAAAACAGATTGAAAAACTTCAAGAAATGGCCATAGAGTCTTTCAGGAAGGATTTATTAACCACACCGGACAAGGAAAACGCCTACTATTTTTATCAAGAGATATTAAGGTTGGACCCTGGTAACCAGAGTGCTAAGAGAGGTCTGGAGCGAATTGTCGAGCGCTACCTCGCATGGGCAGTTAACGCGGCCTACGAAAAGCAGCCGGCTAAAGCAAGGTCTTATATCGCTCGCTCTAGCCTCGTAGATAAGACTCATCCATCCATCGGGCCAACGTTAAAGCAGGTCCAGATCATTAATGAGTCTGTCTTCGAAAAATTTGTATTCAACCCAGGTCCTGTTCTCCAAGATGAAGAAACCATCGTCAGACTCGGCTCGTTTATCAAGAACAGATCAATTCGTCCACGATGTCGCTACCTAATTTCCGCGGCCAACGACCACCTGGTTCGAAAAATATACAACTTGATTCAGCTGGCTTACGCTGCCAAAAGCGAGGATGCAAGTCGGGTGCGGGCACGAAATCAAATCTCAACTCCGAACAGGATAGAGCGATGGTGTCATCCATCCTTTTAGATAGATGGTGCAAACTGGGCGGATCACAAATACCTTCTTGCCAAATACGGGGGGCTCAACTACGGTCCTGAGACTAATCCGATTAACACCACACAGCACTTGAGGAATTTTTGTCGTGAGCAATGATGCGGACACGATCCAAGACGAGAAACGTCAACATGACGAAAGTGATCAACCTCAGCTCACGCGCCAGCCCTGGAAAATCGGCACACTATTAGTGAGTTTTATAATCCTCTCCATCTCATTTTTAGGATGGTGGTGGGACACAGAGCCTCGGTCGTTCGATGTCCAGGAGAGAGCATATTTGGCAAGCTCGGAAAAGGGCCACCAATTGGTCACTGGCTATTTAACTACAACAGCATTCATTGAAATCGCCAACACACTTCTATCAAAACGAGGTGGATACTTAAGCAACGATATTTTCCCGCCGGGCTTCGTTATGGACAATATCCCCGAATGGGAATTTGGTGTCCTTACCATTTTGCGTGATTCAGCGAGAATCTATCGGAATGATTTTTCTCGATCTCAGAGCCAATCTGCAGAAGATCCAGATCTATCCTTAGCTGAATCCAAATTCTTTTTTGATAATAACTCTTGGATCTTACCGGCCACAGAGAGCGAATATCGCGAAGGGATAGACTTTTTCGAAAGCTACAGGGATCGGCTCGCAAACCCGAGTGAAGCGAACGCTCAATTTTATTCGCGATCTGACAACCTTCGACAATGGCTCGCCGCGATGGAAACCAGACTTGGTAGCCTTTCTCAGCGCCTGTCGGCTAGTACCGGGAAAAAACAACTCAACACAGATCTCGCTGGGGACCAAGCAGCAACGCGATCAACTAATCAACCGGGCGATCAGATCGTTAAAACGCCTTGGCTAGAGATTGACAACGTCTTTTACGAGAGCCGAGGATTCTGTTGGGCACTCATCCACTTTCTGCGGGCTATTGAAGCTGACTTTGCTGCAGTCCTAGATAAGAAAAACGCCAGGATCTCACTTAAACAAATCGTTAGAGAGCTAGAACCCACTCAAAATACACTCTGGAGTCCGATGGTTTTAAATGGCGATGGCTTTGGCCCGCTGGCTAACCACTCCTTAGTCATGGGCTCTCATATCTCCAGAGCCAACGCGGCTATTATTGATCTCAGAAACCTGCTGGCGGAGGGCTAGAGCTTTCCAGACTACTATGGATTAAACAGTCTACGCTGTTATTATTGGCGCCGGCCGAGCCATTGAGGGTTTTCTCCGATGGCTGGTCCTGGGAGAAAACTTTACTTTAATGGGGATAACAATGACCGACCTATTATTATTGCCGCCTGCACTTGGAGTGCTTGGCATGGTGGTGGCTATCATTATTTATATGATCGTAAAAACCTATGATCCTGGCTCTGACGCTCTGAAAAAAATCGCAGACGCTATTCATGAAGGTGCCATGGTTTTCATGAAGAGGGAATATACTCAGTTGGCAATCTTTGCGCTGGTATTGGTAGTAGCAATTTACTTCTCATTAGGATCCTCCACGGCCATCGCGTTTCTCGCTGGAGCCTTATCTTCAGCCTGTGCAGGTTGGTTCGGTATGTATACAGCAACGCAAGCCAATGTCCGGACTACCAACGCGGCTCACACCGATGGACAAGCGAGTGCACTCTCGGTTGCCTTCTTTGGTGGCTCGATCATGGGGCTCGCTGTTGCATCACTAGGTCTAATAGGCCTGGGTTCGGTCTATTACTTCTTTGGTGGAGATCCCGAAACAGCGCATCATATTCATGGGTTCGGAATGGGCGGTTCGGTAGTTGCATTGTTTTCTCGAGTTGGTGGCGGTATTTACACAAAGAGCGCTGACGTTGGCGCTGATTTAGTCGGTAAAATTGAGCAAGGCATTCCCGAAGACGACCCAAGAAACCCCGGGGTGATCGCTGACAACGTAGGCGACAATGTGGGTGACGTCGCAGGAATGGGCTCAGATATTTTCGAGTCATATGTCGGCTCCATGATCGCGACAATAGCTATAGCCTCAACGCTCGCTGCGGCGTCAATCTCTGCGCTGGCACCCGGGATGAGTGAGGGAGATGGTCGTGCAACCTTAATGTTTTTGCCTCTGGCTCTAGCATCCAGTGGTCTGATTTGCTCGATCCTTGGTATTGGCGCCGTTCGCGCCATGTCAACATTCGAACCAGCTAAGGCGCTTCGATTTGGGATGATTGGAACAACAATTCTTTTTATGGCAGTTGCGTACTTCCTTGTCGAAATGATCGGCTTAACAACAAATATTTGGTACTCAGTCTTGTTCGGTGCTGCTGGCGGCATTTGTATCGGACTAATTACGGAGTATTACACTGCATCAACCCCCGTCATTAACATAGCCGAATCGGGCAAAACAGGCCCTGCTACGGTTATGATTACCGGCCTATCCGTAGGTATGCAATCGGTCGTCGGGCCCCTCCTAGTTATCTGTGCGATCATCTATGTGTCTACGGAGATGGCGGGGCTCTATGGAGTCGGGGTCGCCGCAGTGGGGCTCCTCGCGACGGTAGGTATGACCATGGCCGTCGATGCATACGGACCCGTCGCAGATAATGCGGGAGGGATAGCCGAGATGGCTGGCTTGGGAGAAGATACAAGAGCGATCACAGATTCTCTCGACGAATTGGGTAATACTACTGCGGCAATGGGGAAAGGTTTTGCAATTGGTGCAGCAGCACTCGCGGCGCTGGCGATCATCGCCGCTTTTGTTGAGGTCTTAACGTTAGAGAGGGGAGGCGACTTCGTTCTCCATATTGGTGATCCAAACGTTCTCATTGGTCTCTTCATTGGTGGCCTAGTACCGTTTTTGATTGCGAGTATCACTATGACAGCGGTAGGCGATGCGGCTATGGATATGATTGAAGAAATCAGAAGGCAATTCCGCGAAATCCCAGGCCTAATGGAAGGTACTGCGGAACCGGATAATGCTAAGTGCGTAGACATTGCGACCGCCGCAGCGCTGAAACGAATGCTGCTACCAGGAATAATCGCAGTGGCAGTACCACCTGTCGTTGGCTTCACACTGGGAGCAGAGGCGCTTGGTGGAACTCTTGGTGGAGGCTTAATCGGGTGCGTTCTGCTTGCATTGACTATGGCAAACGCAGGGGGTGCTTGGGACAATGCAAAGAAATACGTGGAAAAGGGCAACCTTGGTGGTAAAGGATCGGATGTTCACGCCGCTGCAGTAGTGGGCGATACGGTAGGCGACCCTTTCAAAGATACATCAGGTCCGTCCATGAATATCTTGATCAACGTTATGGCCATTGTGAGCCTAGTTATAGCTCCATTGCTTGCTTAGTGATAAAGGACCGGTTCTAGTGGAGGATTGACAGCTATCTTGTCGATCCTCTAACTACCAACTTTGATCAAGCTTTTTGGCTACCAATTGTTTCCTGAGTTTTGTGTAGATGGGCACCCCATTCTTAAACTTAGGAAAGTCTTCTCCTTTTATTAATGGTGCTAAATAGCTTATGCCCTTCTTGGTGATATTGAATCCCTCAGCGTCAATATATGAACGCGGCATTTTTTTCTCTATGTTTGCCACTTTGGAGAGTTTCACTTCACCAATCGACCATCTATAAGGCAGATCGTTTTTTCTGATAATCGTTGGCATTACCGCGGTCTTGCCTTGCAGTGCAAGTTTGACCGCTGCTCGCCCAAGCTGATAAGCCTGTTCTACATCAACTCCAGACGCAATATGCCGCGCAGATCTTTGTAAATAATCCGCCACCGCCCAATGGTTTTTGAATCCCAGATTGTCTGTGACCATGTTGGCAATAATGGGAGCTACTCCGCCGAGTTGGAGATGACCAAAAGCATCCTTTCCTCCACCTGAGTCACTTAGAAATTTACCCCTCGAATCGCGAGCACCTTCTGATACCACAATGACGCAAAATCCTTTTTCTTTTACCGTTAGCTTTACTTTTTTGAGGAAGTTTCTCTTTGAGAAAGGAATCTCAGGTAACAGCACAATATGCGGCGCGTCTCCTTCTCCTTCACGAGCTAAAACGCTGGAGGCCGCTATCCAACCCGCGTGACGTCCCATTACCTCCAAAACAAATACCTTGGTCGACGTCGCGCACATTGACTCGATATCGAGGGCAGCTTCCCTTGTAGAGATCGCAATGTATTTAGCCACCGACCCAAAACCCGGACAACAATCAGTGTGTGGCAAATCATTATCGACGGTTTTGGGTATACCAATACATTGAACCGGGAAATCTAACTTTTTACAAAGTTTAGAGACTTTGTTAGCGGTGTCCTGCGAATCACCACCGCCGTTATAGAAAAAATAGCGGATATTATGGGCCCTAAAAACGTCAATAAGTCTTTTATACTCGCTCTCATTTTCCTCGAAAGACTTAAGCTTGTAACGACAAGATCCAAACGCACCACCGGGGGTATAGCGAAGATTCGCGATCGCTGTTTTAGTCTCAAGCGAGGTATCTATCAATTCCTCGCTTAAGGCTCCTAAAATGCCATTAGCTCCCGCAAGAAGCTTCCCAAAAGTATTCCTATTTTCTCGTATAGACTCTATTACTCCGCAAGCGCTGGCATTAATAACTGACGTAACACCTCCCGACTGAGCATAAAACGCATTGGGTTTTGACATTATTCACCTTTTACGACATCCATTTCGATCTTAAGGATTCTCCTAGATCTTGAAGTTTTGTGCGACAATTTCTACTTCAGCTTTCAGACGACTATTTATGAGCAAAAGGCTCTATTTCCTTGGTATCGGCGGCACACTAATTGGAAGTCTCGCTATGTTAGCGAAAGAACTCGGTTTCCAAGTTAGTGGCAGCGATAATCAGTTGTACCCACCGATGTCAGATCTCCTCGGAGCCGCCGGAATAGAGGTTTTTGAAGGCTTTCACGAAAATCAGCTAGACCCTACTCCCGCGCAAATAATAATAGGCAACTCAGACCTTCCCAGAGGCAATCCGGCGATCGAATATATTCTAGAGAGAGGCCTAAACTACATTTCTGGAGCCGAATGGCTAGGCGAGACGATTCTTAGGGATAGATGGGTCCTCGCGGTCTCGGGAACACACGGGAAAACGACGACTGCCTCAATGCTTGTTTGGATACTTGAGAAGGCCGGTCTTAATCCTGGATTTCTTATCGGTGGGGCACCTTTAAATTTTGGGATATCCAGCAGATTGGGGGACGATCCTTTTTTCGTCGTCGAGGCAGATGAATACGACACCAGTTATTTCGATAGGCGATCGAAATTTGTCCACTATCGCCCCAGGACTTTAGTCATCAACAATCTCGAGTTCGACCACGGAGATATCTTCAAAGACATCTCGGAAATAAAAAATCAATTTCATCTCTTACTTCGAACGATGCCGGGTAATGGCTTAATCGTTGCTCCAGCGAATAACCCCGAAATCGATGACTTACTAGAGACCGGGGTTTGGACCAATATAAGCCGAATTGGTAAAAGGAAACCAAAAAAAATAACACCTCATGAAACTAACGATCTCTGGTCCGCGACTGAAATAGAAAAATCAACGAATTCCTTCAATGTCGAGTTAAACGACTCAGTTATTGGTCGCCTAGAGATGAACAACTCTGGCGAGCACAATCGATATAACGCGTTAAACGCAATCGCAGCAGCTCGACACGCCGGCGTTCCTCCCATGCTCGCCCTCGAAGCGCTTAGGGAGTTTCGTGGAGTGAAAAGGCGGCTCGAGATTTTTTTCGAGGACGACTATCTCACAATCTATGACGATTTCGCCCACCATCCAACCGCAATAAGGACTACCCTGCAAGGTCTCAGAGATAAAGTCAGCTCAGAAGAGATAATCGCGGTGTTGGAGCCGAGAACGCATACTATGGCGCTTGGCACCTTGCGCAACGATCTAAAAACAAGCGTATCGGCATCTGACAAAGCGATATTCTTCAACAACGGCAGGATGTCTTGGGACCTTAATGAAATGGCCAAGGATCCGGTGGTCGATACCAAAATATTTGACAAGGTGGACAAGCTAGTTGAATACATCATGGCGCTATCTCAATCGACCACTAACAAAAAAAGACATATCGTCATGATGAGTAATGGTAGCTTTGATGGCCTTCGCCAAAAAATTGAAGACAAATTGAAACAAAACAATTAGCCGCCATGGCGCTTCAAAAGATCAATATAGACAGAGACACCACCAAACCGATCGCCGATTTCTGCAAGAATCAAGGATGGGTTCCCCCCGACACAGAGATTATTAGCATAAGGCCAGCAGGGGAGGGAAATATGAATACGGTTAAAAGAGCCCTGCTAAGCGATGGCACTTCTTTAGTGCTAAAACAAGCTTTTCCGTTTGTCAAAAAATACCCTTTTATACCGGCTCCAGTTGATCGGTTACAACAAGAAGCATTCTTTTACGCAGAAGTGCAGACTCACCAGGCACTGAAATC
>CAJXCK010000073.1 GCA_913051785.1 uncultured Gammaproteobacteria bacterium | reverse complement strand
AAATTGGTGTCGTAATGAGCTGCTCGTTTAGCGCCGGCTTCAGACATGGCCGCGATCCATAGGGGAGGGCCATTCTCTTGTATGTATCCTGGTTCTATTCGGACGTCATTGAATTGATACCTGTTGCCATGGTAGCTGAAACGCTCTCCCATGAAGCAGCGTTGTAATACCTCGATACCCTCGTTCATCAAAGAAACTCTCCTCGCGACAGGAAAGCCGAAACCTCTGAATTCATGAGGGGCGTATCCCATGCCAATACCTAGATCGACTCTCCCACCCGAGATGTTGTCCAACACGGCTAGGTCCTCAGCCAGTCTAATAGGGTGATTGAATGGCATCAGACAGATATCGGTTCCAAATCTAACTCGCTTAGTAACGCTGGCCATCGCAGAAGCTACCGGTATCCAGCTTGGTAGATACCCATCTTCAACGAAATGGTGTTCTGTAAACCAGACCAGATCTGCGCCCAGTTCATCGAGCCACTTAATTTGCTCTAGAATCTGAGCATAAAGGATTTCATTTTTCACCCCGGAGTCAGGCGGGTTTCTGAAGTCGTAGCAAACACCAATTCGAAGCTCAGTCATAAGGATCTCCGTAATACTAACCGGGCCCTAGGAGACTATGTTTTTTGTGCAGTTTAATGAAGTGGAAAACTTATTTCTATTTTGCGAAGCCAGGATTTGGACGCGATTTATGCTGTTTGTATGGTGTTCGTTAGCCTTGAGTAATTGTGTTCTCGATCTGGGTGGATGTCGGTTAAGATGAATCAAATTTTCTTAGGGGTAGTGCTATGAATGTATCACTTAACTCGCAAGGCACGAGTAAGAAAGCTCGTGCCTTTGATGCTCTTACGCCAGATGAGATCCAGAAAGGTGTAGCGCTTTTGAAACCGCACATAGCAGAGGATGCGACTTTCATCTCAGTTTGTTTAGAAGAACCTAAAAAGCAGGCTGTTCAGTTTTCTTTAAAAGACGAGCAGTTCCCAAGAAGGTTGGTGTTCGTTGGTCATGACCAGACGGAAGCAAAAGTTGACGGGGGCTTTGAGGCAATTGTCGATCTCGGCAATGAATCAGTCGAATTGGTGAGAATAGAGGTGGGTCAGGCGTCGATTAATTTTCGAGATGTGGTTTCCGCTTTTCAAATCACGATGGCGGATGAGGGATGGCAGCAAGCTGTTAATAAAAGGGGCGTTACTAATTTAGAGTTAGTCCATTTGGAACCCTGGCCAGCCGGCGGAGCGCTTCATGAAAGCATACCGAGCGGCCATAGAGCGCAGCGCGTTATTGCATTCGTCAAAGAAGATAAAACCGATAATCCCTACGCCCGACCAATCCAAGGTCTTATTGCTCATGTAGATCTGACGGACGGAAAACTGGCGTATCTAGAGGATCATGGGGTGGTCCCTCTCCCTCCAGAAGGAGGTAGATATGATGCCGCTAGTCAGCCCAAACTACGTGAGACTTTGAAATCTATAGAGATCAGTCAGCCTGATGGGGCATCTTTCACTGTGGACGGAAATTATGTGGAATGGGAGGGCTTTAATTTCCAGCTCTCGATGCATCCAACCAACTCACTTGTTCTGCATAATTTATGCTTTAGGGATGGCGGAGAAAACAGGCTAATACTTCACAGGGCTGGTCTCTCTGAAATGGTTGTGCCTTATGGAGATATCGATCCGATGCACAACTGGAAGCATGTCTTCGATGCTGGGGAGCTAAGCATGGGAACATCTCCGCATGAGCTTAAGTTGGGCTGCGACTGCTTGGGTGAAATATATTACTTCAGCCATCACGGCGTGAATTGGAATGGCGAGGTTCAGACAACTGAAAATGCAATCTGTATGCATGAAGAGGATTATGGATTGCTCTGGAAGCATCGGGACTGGGTGACGCAGCAGACTGAGGTGCGGCGGTCTAGAAGGTTGGTTATCAGTACAATTCACACAGTCGGTAACTATGAGTACGGTTTTTTCTGGTATCTATACTTAGATGGTACGGTGCAAATGGAAGTTAAACTTACCGGTATCGTTGGCGTCAGTGCTGTGGAGTCTGGAGCTGAGCGTCCTGAGTTCGCGCCTTTGATTGCTCCGAACTTGGCTTCGCCAATCCATCAGCATTTGTTTTGCTTCCGTTTAGATTTCAATATTGATGGACCTAAAAATACGGTACTCGAGGTCGAAGCAGAGCCTTTGCCAATGGATGAATCCAATCCGAACGGTACGGCATTTCGTTCCAAAGTAACGGCTCTTGATAGTGAGCTCGATGCCCGAAGAGACTGTTACCCTCAACGATCGCGTTTCTGGAAGGTTGTAAATCCAAATAAGAAAAATCGCTTGGGTGTTCCGGTTGCCTGGAAATTGCTGCCCTCAGCGACGCCGACCCTTTTGGCAGATGAGTCCTCGACGTTTGGCAAACGCGCTGCATTTGCAAAACATAATTTGTGGGTAACAAGATTTGATGAGGGCGCTTATAACGCTTGCGGTAAATTTCCGAATCTGCAGCACGAGGGCGGAGAGGGGTTACCAAAATGGTCAGCGCAGGACAGAAACATTGAAAATGAGGATGTGGTTCTTTGGCACACGTTTGGGGTGACTCATTCCCCAAGACCAGAAGACTGGCCGGTTATGCCGGTTGAATACTGCGGGTTCATGTTGCAGCCAGTTGGGTTCTTTGACCGTAATCCAACTCTCGATGTGCCACCCAATCAGTCCTGTTCGTCTGACGAGGTTTGAAAGAACGCAAGAGTTTTTAAGAAAGGGGAACGAGATGGAAGAGGAGGTTGTAGATTATCGAGTGGATGATGGCGTAGCGACTATTATGTTGAATCGTCCGGACCAGCTGAACGCGATGACTGATGGACTGATGTCGGGCATCACGAGTGCGGTAGGGCAAATCGAGAAGGACTCATCGGTTCGAGTATTGGTATTGACAGGGCATGGACGAGGGTTTTGTGCCGGAGCTGATTTGGTTGGTGTTGCTGGTTCGCCGACTGACAAAGGTTCCAGTTCCAAGTCCACAGCTGACCCCGACCCTGGTGATACCTTCAACACAGCCATGAGATCTTTAATGAATTGCCCGGTTCCTACTATCGCCAGAGTGAATGGCGCTGCAGCGGGCGGTGGCTTCGGGCTCGCAATGGCGTGTGACATCACGGTAGCAAGTCGCTCAGCTTTTTTTGTCGCGACTTTTGGCCCGAATTTGGGAATTGTTCCAGATATGGGAACAACGTGGAATATACCCTTGCGTGTAGGAAGGGCTAGGGCATTGGGCATTACGCTCTTAGGAGACAGGATTTCTGCCCAACAGGCGGAGGACTGGGGTTTAATCTGGCAGAGTGTTCCTGATGAGGATCTAGATACGACTGTTAGTGAGATCGCGGAGAAATTCAAGCGTGCCTCGCCCGATGCTGTAGTCAGAATTCGGGAGACGGTCAACGAATCGATACATAATAGCTTTAGTTCTCAACTTGATCTGGAAATGAAGCATCAGGCGGTTCTTATTCCAAAGAATATGAAGGCGGGCGCTCAGGCGTTTCTTGAGAAGAGAGTTCCAACTTTTTCCGGAGATAGAAGGGGTTGAGATAGTCTCTGCTCACAACAGGCGGTATTGGTGGTAACTCGCTTATCGGAGGGGTCTAATCTCTTCGAAGCTGAGCAGGTCCTGTATGAGCAGAGACAGGAACATAATACATAATCGTATTATAAATGCAAATGATTCTCATTTATAATTGCGTTTAAACTCCAGGCCTCAGCTCTTATTCTTTTTCTTGACTCCAGCGTAACTTGCTAAGACTCTAGTTTGCCTTGAGATAGGTGATGCGCAATCTGCATTCTGGGAGGGGTGATGACTGAGTTGTCTTCCAACGGTGACTCATCTAGAGCGGCAGCTGATCGACAAGACCAGCGAGTTCCATTGAGAACAAAGTTTTTCTTTGGTGTTGGGACAATAGGTGAGACAGCATCGAATTGGATCTTTTTATCGCTCGCTTTCTTTTATTATGAAAGAATTATCGGCCTTTCGGCTGCGCTGGCCGGAATAGCGACTGCGATAGCAATATTTGCTGATGCGATAACAGATCCGGCCGTCGGTGCAATATCCGATCGATTCAGATCACGCTGGGGGAGAAGGCATCCGTTCATGTTCCTAGCCCCGATTCCTTTGGCCTTTTGTATTTTTCTCCTTTTCAATCCGCCGGAGGATTTGCTCGGCTCTCAGACTCTGCTTTTTACTTGGTTTGTCGTATTTACGATATTGATGAGAGCGTTCCAGACATTTTTTGCCATACCCCATTTGGCCATGGGTGCCGAGCTCTCTGATAATTACATCGAGCGCACTCGAATCATGAGTTTCAACAACCTCTTTGGTTTGTACGGTGGCTTCGGTATGAATTCGTTCGCTTATTTCTTGGTGTTCGGCTTTATGTACTCGGACCAGGAGGGCAGGCTCTATCAGCCGGCCTATACGCCCATCGTTCTGACTTGTATGGCAGTCATCGTGGTCTCAATTCTGGTCTCAGCCTATTGCACTAGAGATCAGATACCTCGGTTGAGGGCGCATGAGGGGGACGCTGGGCCTTTTGGATTCTCTGATTTGCTTCAAGACGTCGTGGCGGTGTTGAGTAATCGAAATTATCGTTTTTTGCTTATTGGGCTTTTTTTCCTCTCGCTGACTATCGGAACTCACGAGACTTTGGGCATTTATATGGCCATCTATTTTTGGGAGTTAACGCCCTACCAACAAGGCTGGTTAGCGATAAATACCCTGATTGGTTATCAGATAGCTTTTTTTACTGCGGCTCACTTACACGGAAAATATGATAAACGTTGGACTATTGTGATAACCGCCTGGGGATTGACCTTTTTCTGGTCTCTTGCGCCGAATTTAGCGCTCCTCGGATTCTCTCCGGCTGCTGGGTCCTGGGGCCTTGTGTTTTTCATTATCGGGATCGGATGTTTTAGCTCGTTTTGTGGTTCTGTGCTCAATATCAGCGTTATGTCGGCGCTTGCAGATATTGCTGATGAACATGCGTTGGCAACAGGAAAACGCCAGGAAGGTATCTTCTATTCCGCGCGCACTTTTTTTGCAAAAGCTATGAATGCGATTGGTCATGTGGTGGCCGGTTTTGCACTGGAGTTTTACATCCTGCTTGATAGATCCAGTCCGCCTGGAGAGGTACCAGAAGATGTGGTTTTTAGATTAGGAATGGTGGACGGTCCGTTTGCGATGGTAGGTGGTTTGATAGCGGGTGCTTTTTATCTCGGTTACAGGCTCGACAAAAAGAGGTATGCCGAGATTCGCGAGGAGCTAGCCAAAAAAGACTCGACCAAAACGACCTAGGTTCGACGTTTGCTGGCACTAATAAGAAGTTCTTTTGGGGGGTGGTTCTAGCCGTGTATACTAGGAGCTGTGGCGTTTAAATAAGGTTTGGTCGCCAGACCAGCCGCCGATCGGGTCGAAGCATAACTTTGAACGTTAAGAAAACGTTCGAAAGATTGCTATCAATACTAACTAAGGATTCCCATTAACGAAGGATCAAGTGAGTCAAGCTTTTCTGACTCCAGAGACCTAACGAAAGGCTCTGAAACACAGCACCTCCTCAGACTGACCGGGTTTATGGTCCTAGGCCTGGTAGCGATCATGGCGGCAAACTTGGCTGAATCTGTTTACATCGGATTTGTAGGCACCTTGGAACTTGCTGCGTTGGGGTTCACGTTCCCGTTTGTCATGCTGATGCAGAGCATGTCAATGGGGCTGGCGGTTGGGGCTTCTTCGGTCGTCGCAAGAAGTATTGGAGCGAATGATCACGCGAGAGCAAAAATCATTCTGACCCATAGCCTTTTGTTGACGATAATCTTCGTTTCACTTATTGCCATCTTGTTGTTCCCTAACTTGGAGACCCTGTTCCAATTGTTGGGTGCGGGAGGAGAGGCTTTGCCGCTAGCAGTCGAATATATGCAGGTTTGGTTTCTTGGATTGCCTTTCTTCTCGATAGCGATGGTCGGATCCCAATTGATGAGATCTGCTGGTGACGTAAAAAAGCCAGGTTATTTGATGGTCGTAGGTGCAGCCCTGCAAATACTCTGCGGCCCCATCTTTATTTTCGGTTTGGGAGGGGCGCCAGAGCTGGGCTTGTTGGGAGCGGCGGTTGGCTTTGTGGTGGCTCGCTTCTTTGGGTTTCTATTATATATTTATTACATTTATGTGGATCGGTTAATCGTCGGGCAATTAACAGGTTTCGTCTCATCTTGCAGGGATATATTCCACGTCGGCTTGCCGGCAATCGCGTCCAACCTCATCGGCCCCCTGTCGTTCAGCATAATTACGCGCTTGATAGCCGGACACGGGACTGCTTTTGTGGCTGGCTTTAGCTTGGCCTCGCGAATAGAAACGATGCTAGCGATGGTAATCTGGGCTTTGTCTATGAGTATCGCACCATTCGTAGGTCAAAATTGGGGAGCAAACGAATTTGGTAGGGTTCGAAAATCTTTGAGAACCGCTCATTTTTTCGCGCTAGCTTGGGGGCTCTTTTCTTTCATCATACTTGCCGGCCTTGGGCCGTTTGCGGTAGCTGCCGTCAATAATGACCCTAATGTGGTTGAAGCAGCTTTTGTCTACTTGTTGATAGCGCCAATTAGCATTGGCTTCATGGGCGTGTTGTCCAATAGCACTAACAGCTTTAATGCATTAGGTAAGCCCAAACCACCGTTGATTATCTCTATCGTCCAAACGATATTTGTGTCGCTACCACTGGCTGTTTTGGGCAATTATTTGTTTGGTTTTCCGGGCATTTTCATTGGAGGCACCATAGCCATGGTTTTATCATCTGTTGTGGCATTCTATTGGCTTAGAATATATGTCAGGAAGGAAGAAGCTGATTTCGTTAGAGAAGGCACTTTAAACTGATTCCACAGGTTTAACGCAAAATCAATTCTGATATTATGACTCCTCGTCAGGTTTATGCGTTAAGAAGCAATACCATTCAAGCAGTTCGAGAGAACAAAGATCAAAGTGTACCGTAACCGAGAATGACTTCGGTTTCGTAATCAAGGACAAAAAGAATAATGAACGTATCCGTTGAAACTTTGCCTGGGTTGGAGCGCAAGCTGACTATTGCGATAGAAGGTGAAAAGTTCGAATCAGAGATATCCGTCAGGCTCACACAGGCGAAGCAAAAAGCGAAAATCCCGGGTTTTAGAGCGGGCAAGATTCCTTTAAAAGAAGTCAGACGACGTTATGGGCCGGCTATTAGGGCTGAAGTTGCTGGAGAGATGATGCAGACCGGATTTTTCGAAGCAATTCAACAGGAAGAGCTCAATCCTGCTGGGACTCCTAAACTCGATGTTGTCAAAATGGATCCGGGGACAGATCTAGAGTTTACTGCCATCTTCGATGTTTATCCGAAGGTGGAATTAGGTGATTTCTCAAGTTTAGAAATCAGGAAGCCGCAAGCAGAAATCGAAGAGACCGATATGGAAGAAATGGTGGATAAGCTTCGAGATCAGCACACGAATTATGAAACAGTAGAGAGAGCATCTATTGAGGGAGATCAGGTGAAGGTTGATTTCTCGGGATCTTTAGATGGTGAGAAGATTGAATCCGCCTCAGGAGAGGGCGTAGTTTTTAGCCTAGGTAAAGGTCAAATGATTAAAGATTTCGAAGAAGCTCTGGTGGGTGTGTCCGCCTTAGAAGAAAAAAGTTTTGATGCGACCTTTCCAGAAGATTATCGGGCGGAAGAACTTCAAAAGAAAACCGTTCAATTCGAAGTAAAAGTATTGGAAGTTCTTGAAGCGAAAAAGCCGGAGCTAAATGAAGACTTCTTCAAAAAACTAGGCGTAGAGGATGGGGGCCAAGACAAGTTCATGGAGGAGCTCAAGAATAATATGCAGAAAGAGCTCGATAGCTCTATTACGAATCAAACAAAGCAACAAGTAATGGATTCACTAGCGGAAATACATGAATTTGCCCTGCCAAGCGATGTGGTTCAAAGGGAGATTCAGGCTCTCAAGGAACAAATGCTTGGTCAGTTTCAACAACCGCCTGGTAATTCGCAAAAAATTGACCTGCCAGATGATTTATTTCGTGATCAGGCAGAAAAAAGAGTAAAGGTCGGTTTGGTCGTCAATGAAATTATTAGCTCTAGAGAAATAAAGGTGGAGGAAACAGACCTTGAAGAAAAGCTTGCGGAGCTGGCTTCAGCGTATGGTGAGCCCGAACAAGTAATCTCTTGGTATAAGAATAACCCAGATCAAATGCGCGGTGTAGAAATGGGATTACTTGAAGATCGAGTAATCGACCTTATATTGGAGGAAGCGACGATCGAGTCGGTTAAAGCCGCGTATAGTGAGGTTTTGAGCGGAGCAGCATTGGCTCCCCTCAAAGTTGATGACAAAGCGGACGAACAAGTGGAATCGCAGGATTAGAGGTTAAAAACTATGACTCATGAAATCAGTAACCTAGGGATGGTTCCTATGGTTGTGGAACAGACCTCCCGAGGAGAAAGGGCCTATGATATTTACTCTAGACTGTTAAAGGAACGGATTATCTTTCTGGTAGGTCCCGTAGAAGATCACATGGCGAATCTGGTTGTAGCGCAGATGCTTTTCCTAGAGTCTGAAAATCCTGACAAGGACATCAATTTCTACATTAACTCACCTGGAGGCTCGGTGACGGCTGGCATGTCGATTTATGACACGATGCAATTTATCAAACCAGATATAAGCACTTTGTGCGTCGGTCAGGCAGCGAGTATGGGCGCCTTTTTGTTGGCAGCGGGGACGAAAGGGAAGCGATTTGCGTTGCCTAATTCCAGAATGATGCTACATCAACCATCAGGCGGTTCTAGAGGCGTAGCGGCGGATATCGAGATACAGGCCCAGGAGATCCTTTTGATGCGTGAGCAACTTAATAATCTTATATCGGAGCACACGGGGAAAAGCCCTGAGGTTGTCGCGAAGGACACAGATCGGGATTTTTGGATGAGTCCAGACTCTGCTCTGGAATACGGCCTGATCGACAAGATTCAGAAAAGTAGGGTTGAGTCGGGCACAGAGAAAGAATAAGTTCACATAGGGTTGCAATAAAAGGCTAGGTTGCGCAATCTTGTACGTGAAAGCAGTTAGGTTAAATGGACTGTTGAAGATAACTAAGGGTTAGCAAATGTCAGAAGGCGACGGAAAAGAAGACGATTCGGGTAAGATGCTTTACTGCTCGTTTTGCGGTAAAAGCCAACACGAAGTTAGGAAGCTGATAGCCGGCCCCTCTGTATTCATTTGTGATGAATGTGTTGAATTGTGTAACGACATAATCCGAGAAGAGGTTGCAGAAACCCAGGATTCGGAGGAAACCACAAATTTACCGATACCAGAGGAAATAAATCGCATACTCGACAATTATGTTATAGGACAGGAGCACGCAAAGAAGGTGCTTTCTGTAGCGGTATATAACCACTACAAACGCCTGAATTATACTGAAAAAGATAGTGATGATAGGGTAGAACTATCGAAATCCAACATATTGCTGATAGGGCCTACTGGCTGCGGAAAGACCCTGTTAGCGGAGACATTGGCTAGAGTGCTAGATGTCCCATTCACCATAGCAGATGCGACGACGTTGACCGAGGCGGGATACGTCGGAGAGGATGTGGAAAACATAATCCAGAAACTCCTGCAGAAGTGCGATTATGATGTCGAGAAGGCTCAGGTTGGCATTGTCTACATCGACGAAATAGACAAGATTTCGCGGAAATCTGATAACCCTTCAATAACGAGAGACGTCTCTGGTGAAGGGGTTCAACAGGCGTTATTAAAGCTTATTGAGGGAACCATTGCATCGGTACCCCCGCAGGGAGGACGTAAGCATCCACAGCAGGAGTTCCTTCAGGTAGACACGTCAAATATATTGTTTATTTGTGGAGGAGCCTTCGCGGGCCTAGACAAGGTCATTTTAGATAGGTCAAGTAAGTCTGGCATTGGCTTTGGTGCCGAAGTGAAGGGAGAGAAAGATCAGGGTAGTATCGGGGAGACATTAAGGGGAATAGAACCAGAAGATCTCGTCAAGTACGGACTAATTCCTGAGTTCGTAGGCCGTCTCCCTATCGTCGCTACACTGAATGAGCTAGACAACGAGGCGTTGGTTAGAATCTTGACGGAGCCAAAAAACTCTTTGACCAAGCAATACGGAAAGTTGTTTGAGATGGAAGGCGTGGAAGTGGACTTTAGAGAGGACGCGCTTCAGGCGATAGCTGGTAAAGCGACCGAGCGCAAAACTGGCGCGAGAGGTCTTCGGTCAATCCTCGAAGCGGTTCTGTTGGATACGATGTATGACCTACCATCCAATGATGAAGTCAGCAAGGTCGTCATAGATGAAAATGTGATAAATGGGGATAGTGACCCTATGCTCATTTACGAAAATGTGGATAAGGCTAAAATTGCGCAAGATGAGTGATTAGCTAAGAGGCTCTTTATTCGGGGGGGATTTCGCGTCAACAAAAGGCTGAAGATGGTGTTTAGAATCGTCGAGTGGAGGCTTTGGTAATGAGCGAAACAACATACAGGACGGAAAGCGAAATCCCAGTTCTACCGCTGAGAGATATGGTGGTCTTTCCTCACGGAGTTCATCCTTTGTTTGTTGGGACAGAAAGTTCTATTAGGGCGCTTGATGAAGCGATGTCTCTAGATAAGGTTATCTTCTTGGTGGCAAAAAAAGATGCCGAGGAGCAGATATCGAAGGATAGCGATCTTTATCAGTTCGGGACAATTGCACGTATCCTCCAGTTGCTCAAGCTTCCCGATGGTACGGTCAAAATTCTAGTCGAAGGACAGTCTCGCGCAAGAGTGGAAACGTATATGCTCTCAGAGGATTTCATCCGGGCTAATCTTAGCGTCGTCAATGATGACGAGCCTCAGGTTACGGATGAGGAAGGGTTAATAAAGCTTCTGCTCGAACAATTTGAGAAATATGCAAAAGGTGGGAAAAAAATACCGCAAGAGGTAGTGTCTTCCCTCTCTGCGATAGATAGTCTTTCCAGGCTGGTTGATAGTATTGCGACTCAAATATTGGTGAACCTCGCTGATAAACAGCATTTGCTGGAAACCATTCCTCAGAGAGAACGTGTGGATGCTGTGTTGTCGTTATTGGAGGCCGAGTTAGATCTTCAGAAGGTTGATACCCGAATCAGGAGCCGCGTCAAAGAACAGATGGAACGAAGTCAGAAGGACTATTATCTGAACGAACAAATCAAAGCCATCCAAAAGGAAATGGGAGATGATTCGGTTAGCGAGATCGATGAGCTGAGCGAAAAAATACAATCTTCGAAAATGCCCAAGGAGGCTGAGTCCAAAGCCTCTGCGGAGCTAAAAAAGCTTAAGAATATGGCCCCGATGTCTGCTGAGGCCACGGTCGTTAGAGGCTACCTCGATTGGTTGGTAGGTTTGCCATGGGGCAAAAAGAGTAGGGTTAGGAAAGATATTCATTCGGCGCAGCAGGTTTTGGATGAAGACCATTATGGACTAGAGGACGTAAAGGAAAGGATTATTGAATATCTTGCCGTCCAAAACCGAGTTAAAAGTGCGAAGGGACCAATCTTGTGTCTGGTCGGACCCCCTGGGGTGGGTAAGACTAGTTTGGGGAAAAGTATTGCAAGAGCAACTAACCGTAAATTCGTGAGAATGGCACTAGGTGGCGTTAGAGATGAAGCGGAAATAAGAGGCCATCGGAAGACTTATATAGGGTCGATGCCAGGAAAAGTCATACAAAAAATATCAAAAGCCGGAGCTTCAAACCCTCTTTTTTTACTAGATGAAATAGACAAGATGGGAATGGATATGCGCGGTGATCCTGCAAGTGCCTTGCTTGAAGTTCTGGACCCGGAACAAAACTCCAGTTTCAACGATCATTATTTGGAAGTGGATTTCGATCTATCAGACGTTTTCTTTGTATGCACCTCAAATTCTATGAATATTCCCCCAGCGTTGCTCGACCGAATGGAAGTGATTCGTCTACCGGGTTACACGGAAGAAGAGAAGTTGAATATCGCTCGGAGATATCTCTTGCCTAAGCAGTTCGAAAATAATGGACTAAAGTCTGGACAGGCAAAAATGTCGGATGGGGCGATTCTGGATCTTATCAGGCACTACACTAGGGAAGCAGGCGTTAGGAACCTAGAGAGAGAAATTGCGAAAGTCACGAGGAAATTAGTAACGGAAATTGCTCTCACAGAAGAGGTGCGATCCAAAAAAGGGCGCAAAGCAGAACAAGGTAGAGTCGTTCGAATAAGTTCAAAGAGTATCGAAAAATACAATGGTGTTCAGAGGTTCAAATATGGTCTAGCGGATGCTGAAGACCGTGTTGGGGTGGTTACGGGTTTAGCTTGGACACAGGTGGGTGGCGAGCTCTTAAATATAGAGGCGGTAGCTGTCTCCGGCAAGGGCAAACAGATCCGAACTGGGTCTCTTGGTGATGTGATGCAAGAATCAATTCAGGCGGCTCTTACCGTTGTAAGGAGTAGGAGTGAATCTTTGGGAATTGATTTGAATTACTTTGAAGAACACGACCTTCACGTGCATGTACCAGAGGGCGCTACACCTAAGGATGGGCCGAGCGCTGGAATTGGGATGTGCACTTCGATGGTATCTGCTGTGACCGATATTCCGGTCCGCTCAGATGTGGCCATGACAGGTGAAATCAACCTCAGAGGACAAGTCTTGCCAATAGGTGGTTTAAAGGAAAAACTGTTGGCCGCGCATCGTGGTGGAATAAAACGAGTTCTAATTTCTGAAGAAAATGCGAAGGATTTAAAGGAAATCCCTGCAAATGTTGTAGCAAACTTAGAGATCATACCCGTCAAATGGATAGAGGAAGTGTTTGAATTAGCCTTGGTCACATCCCCCAAGCCTTTAATATCAAATAAAAAAAAGGACCCTCACGAAAAAAGAAGCGGCAGCAGAAGGAAAGAGTCTCCAAAAACAGAGTCAGCAAGCACCCATTAAATAGTGTCATCTCAAGCAATAAGTTAGCTTGCTTAGGACCCACTGTATTGGTATAAAACTAGCGTCTCGATGGGGTTTCGATATTTAAGGGAGTGGTAAATATCGGAAGTGTTTTGAAATAAAAAAAAGGGGTTAATGTGAATAAAGGTGAACTGGTTGACAAGATAGCGGCATCCGCAGATATTTCTAAGGCTGATGCGGGTAGAGCTCTAGATGCCACACTGAGCGCGATCTCGGGATCTTTGCAGAATGCAGAATCGGTTTCTCTGGTTGGGTTTGGTACGTTTTTGGTCAGAGAACGTGCTGCCAGAGACGGTCGGAATCCGGCAACAGGAGCGGCGATTAAAATAGCGGCGGCCAAGGTGCCAGCGTTTAAGCCTGGTAAAGCTTTGAAAGACGCATTGAACTAGGAGATTTCTAGTTTGATCCTCAAGAGGGCGCCCAAAAGCGCCCTTTTTCATATTTGAATTATTAGATTGAGAGAAGAAATTTTTTAAGGAAAAGAGATGCTGCAAAAGCTGA
>CAJXCK010000072.1 GCA_913051785.1 uncultured Gammaproteobacteria bacterium | reverse complement strand
GCTGGCCTAAATCTGTCCATATCCACGAGAAAAGAATCGTGTCCCTGTAAACTGTCAAGTGACTTTAGTGTTGTATCTGGTATGTGAGATTTAATTGTCATCGATAATTCCTCTTGCTGATCAATCGGGAATAATAGATCGCTCTTGACTCCTATTATCAGAGCGGAGTCGAGTTGGAGATCAGCAAAACTTTTTTCTATTGTCCCGCCGTGGTCACCGGCATCGAATAGGTCCATTGCTCGGGAGAGATACAAATAACAATTAGCGTCGAACGCTCCGGTGAAGCGATTCGCCTGTGCCTCTAGATAGCTTTCGACCTCAAAATCAATCCCGAACGCATTGTCTGTCTCAGAATAATTGGAAGCTCGCTCACGACCGAACCGGATTTTCCACTCCGCCGCTGATCGATAACTTATCATTCCAAGTTTTCTCGCTAATCGCATTCCACTGATTGGTCCCTTAGAACCGATCTTATAATTGCCGTTGGCCCAAACAGGGTCGGATCTGATCATTTCTCGCTGCAATGATCGAAGGGCAATCGAGTAAGGTTGGCTTTTGCTCCCTGACGAAATTGATACCAGGCGTCGAACTCTAGTTGGATGACGCAATGAGAAGGACAAGGCAGTCATGCCGCCCATGGAGGCTCCGATGACAGTGTTAACCCGCTCGATTCCTAGACTGTCGAGCACTGCTACGCCGGAATCAGCGACGTCCTCGATAGATAATACTGGGAAAGACAATCGGTAGTGCTCTTTGGTATCTGGATTGATACTGGCAGGGCCAGTGGAGCCAAAACAACTTCCTAGTGAGTTAACGCACACGACGAAATATTGTTTAGTATCGATTGGTTTACCTGGCCCTAGCATGTCTTCCCACCAACCCGCTGAGGGGTCTTTTGGCGATGAGGCCGCGTGGGCCGAGGGAGACAGTCCTGTGAAAATCAGGACGCAGTTCTCTCTGGCTTTGTCGAGCTCCCCCCAGGTTTCATAGGCGATACTCGGTGCCGTGATTTGCCCCGTTTTCATTTCAAAGACGCCTTTAGTCTCAAGCAAAAGGGCTGCACTCATAGCTCTCTCCCTAAACGATTGGGTACAATAGGAGAAACACTCGCGTTAGGCCAGCTGCTTTGTCCGTTTTTACTGAAGTGACGTGCCGTCTGCGGAGAAAGCTGCGGATATCTGTTCGGCTTCTAGTAGTATTTCGTCGATGATTGCCAAGGAAATATCGTCGAATGGAATGCCAAGAAAGGCGGTGGTCGATAGCTCAATGAAGAGCTCTAAAAGTTGCTCTTCAGTCTCGATCTGATTCAGGTCAGTAAATATTTTCGTGAAAAAATTTTGAGCAGCGATTTGGTCTGTGTCTGCCAAATGAGTGAGCAATTCTTGCAATCGAGGTAAGAGGTTATTTTTCACAGATTCGATAGCTTGCATCTTCTAACGTTGACGGCTTCAGGGTGAATGATTCGTGAACAAGGTTAGGTGGTGAGGACCAAAGAATGCCAATGTTAAAAAAGTATTTCTTCAGGATGATCAACCCGTGGATGGCGATTCTATTGCGCTCGCCTGTAAGTTTTTTACTCCACAAGCGAATTCTAGTGGTTGAATACCAAGGCAGAAAGACCGGTAGGCAGTATCGAATACCGCTAAGTTATCACCTTTGCGATAACCGAATATGTTGTCTGACCGAATCGGCGGGTATTTGGTGGCGTAACCTTGTTGACTACCCGGGAAAAGTGGACATTTGGTTGAAGGGGAAGAAAGAAAGGTACCACGTTGCGATCGGGGACGATGCGGACTCTGATGCTATCGATGTTCTTAGCCGGATTTGTCGTTCAAGTCGAATAAGTGCTTTTTTTTCCGGTGTTCGAATAAAAGGGGGGCTTCCTATCCAGGCAGATATTGAACGAGCTATCAAAGTTCATACTCTGATAGAGTTTCGTCATTAAAAACCTAGGGATACTAATGAGGCGCGATTTCTCGGGATGAGCCGATTTAGCTTTCGAAAAAAGATAGAGCACCGTCTGCGGGTTCTGTTGGGACGAGCATATAGGCCGAGCGTCTCCAAGGGTGAGCATTCCACTTTGTTGGGGGGTGAAGGGGAGGGCTATGGAGTTTGGCCTTGCATTTTAGAACTGTTGAATTCAAACAGCGTTGTTTACTCTGTAGGAGTAGGATTTGATATAAAATTCGATTTGGCACTCATGGAAAGGACTGGGGTGACTGTTTTTGCGTTTGATCCCACACCGCGAGTCGTTGAATGGGTTGAAGAATCGATAGATTCGAGTCAATTTAGATTTGAGCCGATTGGTTTAGGTTGGCGGGACGCGGAAATGGAATTTGCATTGCCGGTCGATGAGACATCGGTCTCCGGCACGCTTATGGCCGAGGGATCCTCATTATCGCGAACGATAAACGTGCCGATTGAGAGGGTGAGCACGATCATGAAGCGGCTATCGCATGAAAAGATCGATCTATTAAAGCTCGATATTGAAGGTGCGGAGTATGGTGTTCTCCGTGATATGCTAGATATGGGGGTCTTTCCTACCCAGATTCTCGTCGAGTTCCATCATGGGAAAAGAAAGAAGGGCAGGGTGCCCGTTTCGGAGACTAAAAAGCTCGTCGAACGCCTAAGAGGCTTTGGTTACTCTATTTTCTGGGCAAGTGAGAGTGGAAGGGAGCTGGCTTTGGTAAGACGACGCGTCGGCTAGGACAGCTTAGCCTGCCATCACTATCTCGCAGGTCTTCACTTCTTCGAACTCATCGCCCCATAGAAGTCTCTCGAGATAAAGGGGCCTGTTGTATGCTTCGAAGTTGGTCAGCATATAATCTCCGACAGCCCTCTCGAAAATCGTGAGAGCCTCCCTGACGGTTGTCGCTTGAATGCGAATCTCTATATCAAATGGCTCTATCGGAAGCTCATCATCATCGAAGCCCCAGACATCTTTCATGGCATAGACAACCGGATCTACTGGCTGCAGGGCTAAAGCAGTCGCTTCTACTTGACCTCCATCCTCCGGCTCTAGCCGCCATTTTCCATGCATACAAACTCCCGTTTACTATAAGAAGGCTACGTAAGTAATTGTTAATGTTTGGTGAAATCCGGATTGTTGCGGTAACCGATTAGACCAATTTAAGTTTGTCATGGCAGCGTAACACCGTTTTCCTAACATTCTCGTCTAAGGAGAAACAGATGAGCATAACTAGGAGAAGATTCGGCGGTTTGGTGGGGGCCTCTTTAGGAGTCACAGCGTTAAGAGGTTTTGCGCTAAACAAAAAAAGCAGTGCTCACTTTAGTCATGGCGTGGCGAGTGGTGACCCGTTAAAGGACCGCGTGATCCTTTGGACTAGGGTGCTCCCGGGCGATGGCGTAGATCGAGGCCTCAACGTAGAGTGGCAAGTGGCAACGGATACTCGGTTCGCGAAGATAGTAAGCTCAGGACAAGTCTTCACAGACATTTCGCGAGACTTCACCGTAAAGGTCGATGCGGCCTCCCTAGAGCCAGGCATCCGCTATTTCTATCGCTTCATTTCAGAGGGTGTTGTCAGTTCTACGGGTATCACGAAAACTCTACCCGTTGGAGAGGTAGCGCGTTTCAAGATTGGTATAGCTTCATGTTCGAATTATCCGCAGGGGTTTTTTAATGCTTACAGGGATATGGCGCGTCAAGATCTAGACGCAGTTGTCCATCTCGGCGATTACATATACGAATATCCCGATGGTGGCTATGCGAACAAGGAGGCATTAGACAGATTAAATAGACATGTTCGTCCTGAACACGAAATCCTAACCCTCGAAGATTACAGAACTCGCTATGGGGTATACCGTACTGATCAGGATCTTCAAAAGCTGCATCAGAATTATCCGTTTATTTGTGTTTGGGACGACCATGAGCTAACCAATAATACATGGAAGGCTGGCGCCGAGAATCACAATGAGGGTGAAGGGGACTTCTTTTCGCGGATTCGAGCGGCGCGTCAAGCTTATGATGAGTGGATGCCAATAAGAAGTCATAGAGATGGAAATCAGGGACCAATTTATCGAAGCTTCGAAATCGGCAACCTCGCAGATCTGATAATGCTTGACACCCGCTTCCATGGCCGAGACAAAGGCTTCGAATATGCCGAGGATGTGCCCTTTATATCGCAATGGTATGACTTATCTAACCCGACAGATGTCAGGAGGATTAATGCCAATGTAGCTTCAAATTTACCCGCGGCCTCGAGGCAGCTTTTAAAAATCCCTTTTGATTGGCGTTCAGGGGAGCCCGAGCCTATCTTCAATTATGAGCGCGTTAAAAAGCTTGCGCTATCTGATCTGCCGGGTGGCCTAAGATATCTACCTGATTTCGATCGTTTTAAAAATGAGTTTCTGGGTAATGAAAAGCGGAGCATTCTTGGCAGTGATCAAGAGAAGTGGTTACAAAAAAACGTTGAGCGGAGCGTAAACAGAGGCGCTTCCTGGCAAATCTTAGGCCAGCAAGTGCTGATGGGTAGACTTTTTATTCCAAAAATAGCTGTGGAAGATATTTTTGAGTCTGAGCGCAATGGGAGACTAGTGCAGATGATGCGCTCGATGTCTGAGCAATCATTACCCTTTAACCTGGATGCTTGGGATGGTTATCCAGAGTGCCGAGATCGTGTGCAAGAAATGTTTAGTGATCCCCGCACCAATCCAGTTGTTCTGGCAGGTGATACGCACAATGCCTGGGCGTTCAATATGAAGAATCGAATTGGTGATAATTTTGGCGTCGAAATAGGCGCTCCGGGAATCACAAGTCCTGGGATGGAAAGCTTCATTCCTGCGACCACCGAAATAGTTGAGGCGTCTCTGAGATTGAGTAGTCCAGAGCTTGCGTATATTGATGCGTCCCAAAGAGGTTGGTCCGAAGTCACTGTCGCTCCCGATTCGGTCTCAGCTCGTTGGCACTTTGTAGATACGATTCTGGACCGAAATTTCAAAGTGTATCGAACCGATCCGATGATATGTTCACTCGGTCAGCGATGCTTTAGCGAGAAAAGAGTCTAGAGAAAAGTGGCCCAATCGGAGAGAGGTGCTCTGTCAGATTTTAGATCGTTGACTGGTTTCGTTGGATCCTTGTGGCCGATCGCCATTCCACAAAATAACATAAGCTCTTCAGGGGGTTGTATGAAAGCCCTGACTGGTCCCGCCCTATTTGCCCAAGCTTCTTGTGCACATGTGGAGAGCCCCGCCTCTTGAGCTAAAAGCATAAAGGTTTGTAAAAACATGCCTAAGTCAGACCATTGGGGCGGACCCATACATTTATCGACGAAGCAAAAGAAGGCTGCTGGGGCATCAAAGAATTTGAAGTTGCGAGCGAGATGGGCATAGCGGCCTTGTTTGTCCTCTCGTTCAATACCAAGCAGCGCGTACATATCCTCACCTATCTTGAAACGCGAGTCTCGGTAGGGTGATTTTAAGTTCGGCGGATAAATATCATATTCTTGATATTCCTCGCCATTATAGGAGTTTAGGGCTCTTATGAATCGCTCCATAGATTCGCCATTCAGTACGAAAATGCGCCAGGGCTGAAGATTTCCGCCCGATGCCGCTCGGGCTGATTTCTCCAGCAGGTCTTTTAAGAGTTCATCACTCACCGGAGTGTCCAAAAAGGCTCTTATCGAGGAGCGTTGTGTAATAGCGTCGGAAACTTTCATAGACGAATCTCCCGAATAAACTCTGTCTTAGCCAAAAGCCTTCTCAAATACTTCTTCGTTGAATCCAACGATCAACTTCTTCCCAGCAACGATTGTAGGCGCTCTCATATTACCCGTTGCGCCCAACATTGCGGCTACTGAGTCCTTGGAGATCTTTTCTTTAGTGTCGAATTCCTCTACTTTTTTACCTTTAGCCGCGATTAAAGAGTTCGCCGCCTTGAGTAGCGCTCTGGCATCTCTCTCCTGCAACTTCTTGTTCGCTGATACGGTTTCTTTTACCTTGATATTCTTGGCTTCCAAAAACTTGGATGCTTTAGTGCAGGTAGTTCAGCCGCCTCGCATATAGTACCAATCGACCTTTTTAACCATGTTTGTCTCCGTTGGCAAAATTATATGGTAATTTTTTGCTCGCGATGCGGCAAATGAAATTAAAAGACCGAGGAATAGTTATATGTGGGATTACACGGGGAAAGAACGTCCTAAGTTTGCGGTGAAACCGGGCCCTAATCAGGAATCTGTATGGGACTACCCGCGCCCTCCAGTCCTAGTTCCTGACTCCCGCAAGGTCGAGGTCTATGCGAGGAGCGGCGACCTGCTCGCGAGCACCACGAGGAGTCTGCGCGTTCTGGAAACCGCGAGTCCTCCGACTTTCTATATTCCCGCCGCCGACCTATTGCGGGAATTGACCCCGTTGGATGGTGCCTCGTTCTGCGAGTGGAAGGGTGTCGCTTCCTATTTTTCGCACGAGGGTGCCAGGTTGGCTTGGCGCTACGATAATCCTTCTGATCGCTTTAAGACCATAGATGGCGCTTACTCTTTCTATGCTTCTCTCGCGGACTGCTGGGTTGATGGGGAAAAAGTTCGAGCTCAGGAAGGTGATTTTTATGGTGGTTGGATAACAAATGAAATCGTCGGGCCCTTTAAAGGAGAGTCCGGAACCCAGGGCTGGTGAGTTCAGGCATCAAAAAGGGATGTCGTCGTCGAATTCCTGATCCGAGGTATTGGAAATGAACTCTGGGGCATTCCCAGTCGATTCGAATGGTTGCGAGTTTCCGGCCATTGCAGGATCAGGTTTCCAATTGTCAACAGAGGCATACCACTTGCCAGTTCGGCCCTCCTTTACATCGATATTGACCCACTCGTCTGATCTATTGTTTAACCAATTGATAAGTTCTTCTCGCTTGATGCTGATTTTTGCTTTCACAAAATCTGGTGCATTGGGATGCGGGGCTTTA
Organism: uncultured Gammaproteobacteria bacterium; assembly: GCA_913051785.1. GTDB lineage: Bacteria > Pseudomonadota > Gammaproteobacteria > Pseudomonadales > Azotimanducaceae > UBA4421. Next base: position 6,831 of record CAJXCK010000072.1, on the reverse strand, counting down.
GCGAATAACCCGTCTATGAATTCCATTTGATCAGACATAATCTCGTCCCTTATCTTTTTACCATGTGTCGTATCTTAAAATCTCGGACAATGGTTTTCTCGTCACTGGCCCAAAATTTCCCAGAGGATAGCCTACAGGAATAAGGCAGTAGGCGGCCACAGTTTCAGGTAAGTTTAAAACTTCTGCCACTTTGTCTCTGTCTGTGAGCGCCAGAGTCGTCGGTGCAGCACCCAGTTCGAGAGCTCTTGCTGCTAGAAGTAGATTTTGAATTCCCGGCCAAATAGAACCGTTGCCTCCAGCAAACATTTGTGGAGTTGGTATTGTCCCAAAGTCGATGCAAGCTATTATCAGGGCGGGGATTTCGTGCATGTGCTCTTTTTGCCATATCACGGCTTCCAGCATGCGTCGGCGTTTATCTTCAGGCTGATGAGATAAACTGCCAGGAGATTTGATCATTGGTGCCAGATAAGACTCCACGCCAGCTTTATTGAGTTCCGCAAGCTTGGTTTTCACTTCTTGGTTTCTAACAATTATCCATCTTCCATTTTGATTGTTGGAACCTGAAGGAGCTTGATTAGCTGCGCCAATTAATTTTTCCAAATCCTCCTGGGGCACTTCCCGAGAGTCGAGTTTTCGCATCGCTCTGCAATTATAGATTGTCTCAAATATACCCATCTCAGATGCCACTTATACTCTCCTAAAAAAGTTTTCAGTTTTTATGTGAATTCGAAATTCTTAAACTACGAAATTAATCGCCCTTTGTGGCCTGTCAAATAAAATGTTTCGGTTAAAATCTTTAGATTGCAGATCAGCCAGATAAATTTTCAGAGATAGACGCCTATGCACATTGTTGACGAATTGATAGAAGAGCGTGCTACCAAACTTTTGAAGAACCCTCTGGTTTGGAGATTGGTGAAAAGATTTTTGTTTCCGCTGTTTAAGCATAATGAAGCGATTGAGATGGTGAACCGATATTCGGGGGAGTCGGGCTTTAATATTTTTACTGATTTGTTGAATACAATAAATATTAGTTTGTCTGTCAATGGCATAGAGAACTTGCCGAAGACAGGGGCCGTGGTGGTTGTAGCAAATCATCCTGCGGGCCTTCCAGACGGCGTTGCTATATTTGGAGCGTTGGCGAGTGTTCGGCCAGATATTTGTTTCATGGCGAATAGAGATGCTATTCGCTGCGTAAAAAAAATGGATGAGGTTATCATCCCAGTGGAATGGGTAGAGTCCAAAAGATCCAGAGAAAAAACAAAGGAAACGCTACTTGCCATTCGTTCCGCCATAAAGTCACAACGACTGATTGTCATTTTCCCCTCTGGTAGGCTTGCCAGGCCCTCCTTTTCCGGACTGATTGAACGTGAGTGGATGCCATCCGCTTTTGCAATTGCGCAGAAAAACGATTTGCCGATTGTGCCAGTGCACATAAAAGCAAGGAACTCCTTCCTTTATTACCTCTTATTTTTTCTGAATACGGAACTTAAGGACCTTACGCTTTTCAGAGAGATGTTGATTCCCAGAAAGAAAAAGTACCAGATCACTATAGGAAAACCCTCAGAATCTAGCACGGATCCATCTGAACAAGCAGAAGCGCTCTACAGCTATGTGACAAAGATGCTCGCGAGATAGGTTTACTGGCTCTCTATTTTTCGCAGTTTTTCGACTATCTCTTCGTGTTTTTGTTTCGTGAGCGGGTATTTAATCATTGCGATATAAGCAACAAACATCGGAAGAGCGAATCCCAGTGTGTATGTATAAAGCAGCCCATCTAGCGCGGCAGCGCTATTGACAGTGCCAGGCTGAAAATCGAAGACCAAGTCTAAAATGCCAAAGCTCAGGCCGACCCCCAAAGCGCCACCTAGTTTGCCGGTGGTGGTGTAAAGAGCGAAAAACAAGCCTGATCGCTTTTCGCCTGTCTTGAGTTCATCCTCGTCAGTTAGATCAGCAATCATTGAGCGGAGAAGCGTTGGAGCAGCACCGTACGCAATGCCATATGTGATCGTAAAAAGCCACAAGACGATTATGTTGCCTGGTCCAGCTAGTGGGATGACGATCAGGTTAAGAGACACCGCGTAAATCAGAGCAATTTTTAGCGCATTATCCTTACCGACTTTATAGGCAAGCTTCATCCACATTGGCATCGCCAGAAAGCTCGCGAGAAAATAGAAGAGTAAGGCGATGCTGGCGTGCTCCGGTAATTCGAAATAGCTCGCAGCAAAGAAAATGTAAAGCGCCCCAGATACTGAGGTACCCATCGAATACATTAGGTCTGTTAAAAGGACTCGCCAAATCGTTTTGTTCTTTACGATCAATCTGAAGGTTTCCAGTAACGGAATCGCATTGATTGTTTTGGCTTTTGAGTCTGGAACCCAAATAAGCATAGGTATCGTTAGCAGCGGGAATAGGATTAAACAAAACCAGCCCATGCTGGCCACCTTGCTCACTTGGTCAGGTTGACCATTCAGCTCCAAAAAGGCGGGAATTGCGAGAACGATTGTCATTCCTGCGACTTGGAAGATTTCTCGCCATCCGAATAGCCGAGATCGAGAGTCATAGCTCGTCGACAAATCAGCTCCCCAGGATAAATGTGAAATCGCCGACATGGTGTATCCGACGTACAAGACGATTAACCAGAAAGCGAGGTAAGTGGGTGAGACAGACTCTGGGTTTGGCATAAAAACCATCCAGACCGAGATCATGAGTAGCGGAATTGACAGAGCAATCCAATGCTTCCGTCTTCCCCATCGTGAGGGGAAGCGATCAATAGCGACGCCCATCAAAGGATCCGTTACGACATCCCAGATCCGAGCCAGCGTGAATATAAGGCCGACGGTCGCCAGAGAAAGTCCCATCCCCTCAGAGTAGAAACGAGGCAAATATACGGCAATCGGCATCCCCATCGCAGATAGCGGCATGCTCAAGCCGGAGTAAGCTGAAAGAACCTTTGGCGTTAGTCGCTCATCTGGCGCTGATGACTCTTGATGACTCAAATCCGTCTCCTTCTCCCCTCTTAAACCATAGCAGAATTGAAGCGTCACTTGTTTCATGTTTCTCCGACTGTGTTAAATTTTAACGACGTTTGGAGGAGAAGTTATGAAGCCAGTATGTTTGGTTATTGGTGCTGGGGCAGGTATTGGAGGCAATGTCGCCAAAAGATTTGCACGCGACGGTTATCACGCCTGTCTGTGCAGAAGAAGCGATGAAGAGGGGCTCGCCAAATTGGTCAGTGAAATAGAGGCTGAGGGCGGAGAGGCGACGGGTTTCATTCTGAATGCTATTGAAGAAGGTTCAATCGAGGAGAGGGTTACTCAAATTGAAAAAGAAATCGGTCCCATCGAGGTTGCGGTATTCAATCTGGGGGCGCAAATTGGGGACAGGAATTTGCAAGCCACCAGTTATAAAGCTTTTGAAATGGGCTGGAGGTTGGCTTGCTTCGGTCTTTTTAGATTGGCTTCTGTTGTTACTCCAAAAATGGAGGAGCGAGGGAAAGGCACGATCCTCGTAACCTCGGCCACAGCAGCTGTTCGTGGGAATAAGGGTCAGCATTCGCACGCGGCAGCAATGGGTGGTCGGCGCATGTTATGCCAATCTTTGAACGCAGAATTCGGTCCCAAGGGTATCCATATTGCTCACATTATCATCGATGGAGCGGTTGATGCACCGGACACGCTCGGGAAAATGCTTGGCCCTGAAAGATTTCAAGAGTTGAGGGAAACTAAGGGTATGGAGCACGATGGTTTAATGTTACCCACTAAAATTGCCGACACTTATTACCATCTAGCTCAACAGCATCGGTCTGCGTGGAGTCACGAAGTGGATATGCGGTCCTTTTCTGATATGGCTTGGTGGAATCATTGATTCTAGATCGCATGATATGAGGGGAGAAATATGAGCGAAATGAAAGTCATACCAATCCAGGGAAAGTGTTTCGGAGCTAGAGTAGAAAATGTAAATGTCAGATCGCTTGACGAAAAAGAACTTGAGAGCATCAAAGCAGCATTTCTGAAGTTTGGTTTTTTGGTTTTCCCAGGTCAGTACTTGAATGACGAGGAAAACATTCGATTTGGCGAGCTATTTGGAAGTCTCGAATTCGGCGGCCTTCCGATCGCTAACCAATACAAAAACGAAGACGGTACCTACGGAGAGATTATTGAGCTCGACAGCCAACGAATGAGAACGAATGTTGGTAATGAGGCCTGGCACACCGACTCAACCTATTGGCCGATCAGCAGTAAGTGTGCGATGTTGACGGCACATACTGTCCCGGATACCGGCGGTGAAACGGAGCTTGCAGACACTCGATCCGCTTACGAAGAGTTAAGCCTCGAGATAAAGGCCCGAATCGAAAACCTCTCCGCTTTCCACTCTACGCAGTACTCGCAGGCGAACGATGTGGGCGATTTCCCGGACCAGGCAGAAGGTACCATTTATCATGGTGAGGCTTACTTGAGGCCTCTGGTAAAAGTGCATCCAGAAACCGGCAAGAAGAATCTATTTATAGGCCGCCATGCGTTTGGGATTCCGGGTCTATCAAGAACAGAGAGTAGAGCACTTTTAAAAGAACTAATGGACTTCGTAATAAGTGAACCCAGGCGCGTCTATCAGCACAAGTGGCAGGAAGGAGATCTGTTGTTTTGGGATAATCGTGCCCTTTTGCATAGGGCTTGCGCATACGACTATCGTAAAGCAAGGGTTATGATAGCTACTCGGGTAGCTGGGGATGAACAGAGTGAGCTGGCTTACTATCCAGAAGACCCGGCCGCTGAGGGAGGGAGGGTTGCGTTGGCGCAGGAGCTTGAAATACTCCGCCAGGAGAAAGGAGCCCCCCTCGACAGCGCTGTCGCATAGAGGGACTCCGTCAGAAAGCTAATCGTCCTTGAAAAAATGTCTACAGGTGAGTGGCTTGTCCCCCATCTACCTCAATAGCAGTTCCATTGATGTAAGAGGCCGCGTTGGAGCAGAGGAAGACGATTAGTGATGCGACCTCCTCCGAGGTACCATATCTTCCCACAGGAACCCCTTTACCGTTATTAGAGATAACCTCTTCAGCAGTGCGGCCAGATGCTTCAGCAATTTCACCAGCGGCTCTCTCCCACATCGCTGTATGAATAAGCCCCGGCAACACAGAATTGATTAGAACACCATCAGAGCCGTACTTCCGTGCTAACGATTTGCCCATCGATATCATGGCTGCTTTGGTCGTTCCGTAATCCACGAGTGCTGCATTAGGATATTTTCCCGCCGAACTGGAAATCATCAAAATCCGACCCCATTTTTTCGCCCTCATGGCTGGGAGAAACGCCCTGGTGCATCGGACGGCTGACATCAGGTTCAGTTCATGGAGCTCCGTCCAGTCTTCGTCTGTCATATATAGAAAGTTTCTCGAGGGTGAAGCCCCCACATTATTGATGAGTAGGTCTACATCACCACCCGCGAGCACGTCGGAGATGAATGCTTCAGTTGAATTTTTTTCACCCATATCTGCAACAAGCCCAGAGACGGCCCCGGTGCCCCCTGAATAGCTAGATAATTCTGATACTGCTTCTGCATTTCGGGCGCAAAATACGACGTCTGCACCCTGATCAGACAGAAGCTTTACTGTAGCCGCGCCGATGCCAAGGCTCGCTCCAGTCACAACAGCTCTTTTCCCAGAAAGATTTAGATCAATCATATGTTCCCCTTGTCATACAGTTTGGCTTTGTTGATCATAAGCGCTGCGACTTTTTAACAGAAGTTAATTAATTGGCTTCAAAAAGGATAATTAATGCGAAATGCAAATACCCAAGATAACCACGCTAGCAATCCGTCAAATTGGAAGGCTTTTTTTGTGGCTTTCCTGCTTCTAGTCGTTGGATTTCCGATAACCAAAGCGAATGAGCGGCTACCAACGAATTACTTCACAGATTTCTCAAAACACCAGTGGGTGAGCATGTCTCCAGATGGGAAATATTTATCTGTGCAGCTGAGGTCCGGTGAGGAAACACAGGTCGTAATCCTTGACAGAAAAACGATGAAGCCGGTTAAAAACGGTCGACATCGTTTTATGCAAAAAGATTATTCTGTTTCTAATCACACCTGGGTATCGGATGAACGTATAGTATTCAGAGCACAGAGAATTTTTGAATCCGAGAGAGAAGATCCAATTCCGCTAATCATGCTTTACGCGGTTGATTATGACGGAAGAAGAGAAGATGTCCTTGCCTCTCCTATGGCAGGAACTGAACTGTTCGGCGCGGAAATTTTAGATCCATTGGTTGATGACAAGAAAAAAGCGCTCGCACTGACTTACACCCAATCAGGCACGAGGCAAAAGATCGGTAAATTAAACCTTCGAAATGGCAGTCTAACCGAGACAACGAGCTTGCCACCCCGAACTCTTAGGGTGATTCTGGATAAGGATAAGACACCACGGTACGCCATCAGTTCGAATACTGTTGGTAATAATATTGTCCATTACAGAGACCCAGACTCTGTGAAATGGGATTTGATTGGCGAGTATGAATACCCTGGGGGCTCGTTGATGCCCGTAGCGTTTAATTCTGATGGCTCGAAGGTTTTTGTCCTCGACGATAGAGATGGTGGCACGAAAGCGCTAGGCGTCAGTGACTTACGCTTAATCAACGTTGAGCAGTTATATAGAGATGAAATCACGGACATCCGTGATTTCATGTCGGATGAGGACGATAACGTATACGCCTACACGGTTGGTATCGCGAAGCCAGATATCAAGATTCTCGATCCTGAGCATGAGGAGGCGATTCTACTTTCAAGACTTCAGAGTGCTTTCCCGGAAGAGCATATTGAAATTACTGACAGCAGTCGCGA
>CAJXCK010000071.1 GCA_913051785.1 uncultured Gammaproteobacteria bacterium | reverse complement strand
TAAAACTTTCAGTTGTCGCGCTGAACTACCAAGTAATAACCAGCCTAAAACCATGATCGGGACTGAGAGATAAACTTGAGACATAGTGCGGTCGGATAGGGAGCCCATTTGCCAAAACACGATCTCGAGCGCGGCGAAGGGATTTGGTGAGAGGCTTAAGACAAGGGCGTTAAGTGAACCTCCAAAAGCAGACAGGGCCAAGCCAAGCAATATAACTGTCGAAGTTTTTGGTATCGCTCGAACCCCTATGACAAGCATCATGGAGCATATAAAAGCTCCTAGGATGCCTCCTATTGGAAGCGCTAGGGGAATAAGAGAGTAAGCGCCGGAGTAGAAAGCAATTGATGCGCCCAGGGCGCCAAAGGAAGAGATGCCCATTACTCCTGGTTCTGCCAAGGGATTGCGCAGAAGCCCTTGAAGACCAGCGCCTGCTAGGCCAAGACTGATGCCTACGGCGACTCCAAGAATTGCTCTCGGTACTTTGAGTTCGAGAAAAATTTCTTTTTCTAGTCCTGTGTATGTGACCGAGTTTTGGATTACAAAGCTCACAGCCAGCTCGATACTGTCTCTCACCGAGAAGGTTGGAGATGTTGGGAAAAAAGAAGCCAAACCAAATAAGAAAAAGCAGACTAAAGCGAGGATTGCAATCAAGGGCTTTTGAGAAATCTGTAGTGTGTCAACCATTTGCTTTTAGCTCGAGATTTAATTGTGAGCGATTTCTATAGTGTCCAATCTTACTATTTATATTTTCGATATTATTGATGAGCTTGCTGGTAGAGCACAGCCAATCTTTAGCTTCGACCTCTATGGTATTAAAGGAGCTTTTAATCAAGGGGTGTCTGAGCATTTCTTCTGACACTGATGGATATTCTCCAGAGTACTTGTCGATGATTAAAAAGTCGGGAGAAGAGCGAGCTAGTTCCTCTATTGAAAGGTACCTATTTGCAAGCGATGGTTTTTCTTGATTTAAGACTCGAATGTTGAGCAGTTTTAAAATCTCGATTTTTACTGAGCTGGACCCAAAGGATGCGATTCCGGGAGATAGGAGAAGGGCCGAGATTGGTCCCTTATTCTTGTGCTCGATAATAGAGTCAAGCCTTGAAGAGAAATGCGCTATCAACTGTTCTCCTTTTTCAACTTGGTCAATCGCGGAAGACATCGCTTTTATATTTTCTAGTAATTGTTTGGTCTCGCGTGGTTCTGGAATAACGACCGTTCTAATTCCGAAGGTTTCAAGCAGATCTACGGTGCTTGCGGGGGAAAATTCACTGAGAAAAACTACATCCGGGTTGAGAGGGATGACGTCGCTCGCCCTGCCATTGTTTTGGTGGTAGAGATGAACTGGCTCGTAAAATGCCGACAATGACTCTACCCGAGCGAGCCAGGTTAAGGACACTATCTGGCCCGGGTCAGCTAGCGATAGTAATAATTCATCGGTACAGAGGTTCAGGGAAGCGATCCTTTTCGGATCTGCAGGGGCGTTTGTTGCGAGAATCAGGATTCCAAAGAATAGGATTGGTAAGATAACTCTATACGTTAGCATCTCAGATTTAATGTACGGTCCCTATTAAGTTAGAAGCCTATATTTCCTGATTACCCCGTCGCTTTTGGCCGTATAGAAAGTTAGGAAGATTATGAAAAAGGATCGTAACACAGATACATTTAATAATTTTGAGGAACTTTATTTTGCGAGTTTGAATTGACAATTCTGAGGACCAATTACAAAATCCTGCGGCTGAAAGATCTCTTTCCTATTTTTTTGGCTAGGTAGCTCAGCTGGTTAGAGCGCAGGATTCATAATCCTGAGGTCGGGAGTTCAAGTCTCCCCCTAGCTACCAAATAGCTCCTTTTGATTATGAGCTAACCGTTACTTGCCAAAGGTTGAGAGATCCCTGGGTCCTCTGACACAATCAACGTAGGGTTACTTGCTTTCTTACTAATCTTACAGATCGATCTGTTTTCACCAATATGAGTGCCACAAGCGAACGAATCTCTGTCCGAATCATCCGATGACCAATAGAAAGTTTCGGTATCTATGTTTTTGAAAGCGCTTACGTCAATGCCTGGAGAATGGCAGGGTACACTCATAAGCTTCTTATACTCACTCTCTGTTGGTAATCGCCAGTTGCCAAGGCCATCAGCTCGACGAATAGTCGCCGGTCTGAAGTTCTTGACGGTACCTTGTATGGTTTCAAAATCTGCGTCAAGAATCTTACCGACGCATTTTCCGTTTTCGAAGTTCTGACCTAAAGGACAACGATACCAGAACAGTTGGGTTACGCTGTCTTTCATCAGTCCGTCCCCTAAGTCAGTAAAATCTGAGCTAACCATCTTGGAGAAGTAGTCTGCACAAGAGACATCTATCTTCTCCTCGCTCGCACACCCTGCAAGACCTATGGCCACCAAAATTGCAAGAACGGTCCCCTGAATATTCTTCAGAATATAAGTCATAATTACTCTCCTTTGGATCAAACTCCAAAATAACTGGATACGAGGCGTTTCCTTAAAAGGCTCTCGTTATCCATTTGCACCCTTTAAAAATATAAAGGTGAAAATCTTAAAAAAAAGAATAAGTTATGGGTTTTTTTATTAGGTGCAAAAATAGGTCATAAATAACGAACCTTTGATTTGATCCCTTGATCTTTCCTGTGTAGCATTTTCGCGTAGGGCGCCAGTGTTGGTAAAGTTGGAAAAAGATAACGGAAATTTAAAAGACCTTGATGTTCGGTTGGCGAATATTCTTATTTGGATGGTAGACAATGACAACGAGCTGCTAGCTTTCTTTTTCAACACCCGCTATTCCGTCTTCTTTCTGAACAGCTTTCTATTGAGATACAGGGACCAAGGTGCGTTGTCCAGAGAGCAGTGTCTTGATATAGGGGCACATCTGAGATCTCGCACACACAGGCAGCAATTCATAGATGAGAGTATAAGTAGAGGATTTCTTCAGAAAGAGGTCTCTATCGAAGACAAGCGCCGTGTCCTTATTAGTCCAACAGCTAAGACGCTGAGTCTTTACTCAGAGTGGTCTAATCTTTATCACGATACTCGTCGTTCCACTTTCGGTGGAGAATAATTAAGCAGCGCTTTCTAAGCTATCGCTATCTTCTGACTGGGCGTGGTTATCTAGGTTGGGAATAAGCTCTTCAAAAAGCAATGCGCCATCCTCCAGGGGTGCCTCTCGTATTAGCTTCTTGTCAAACATGTAGTTTTGTGTGTTTCGCCAGGGGTCCCGGCTCCCTTGCTTTGGCATCAAGTGCATGGTTCGTTGCATGTAGCCGGCAGAGAAGTCCTGAACCCAATCCTCCAACGCCATGTTGGCATCCTTCTGCTGGATTCTCGGCATGCACTGTTTCACTCCCCTTTTGTCCATCAAATTGAGGAGTCGACATGCATACTCTGAGGTAAGATCCGCTCTCAGCGTCCAAGAGGCGTTGATATAGCCGAAAGTTTGAATGAAATTAGGCACTTCCGCGTACATCATCCCTTTATACGACACTAGTTTTGGCATTAAAAGCTTCTGTCCATCGACCGAGATATCGGCCCCACCGAGGAATTCCATGTTGAGGCCAGTAGCCGTGACAATAATATCAGCTTCGATGAAATCTCCAGAGGAGACCAAGATTCCTGTTTCTTTAACCTGATCTATCGTATCCGTAATTACTTCTACCTGCCCTTGATTGATGCTTTTATACAGGTCGCCGTTTGGAAGTAGGCACAGCCTTTGGTCCCACGGGTAGTAGGACGGCGTGAAATGCTTTTTCACGTCAAAGTCCTTATTCAATGCGGCCCTGGTCATTCCGATGAGATTTCTTTTTGCCTCCTCCGGCTTAGCACGCATTCTTTTGTACATAAAGCTTTGAAGCCACGTATTTTTTAATCTTGTTATTGAGTAGGCGAGCTTGCTCGGGAGCCATTTTCTCAGGAAATTCGCTATAGCATCTTGGTCAGGCCTTGCAACGACATAGGTAGGAGACCTTTGCAACATGATCACCTTGGAAGCCTGCTGCGCGACATTAGGGACGATGGTCATCGCGGTCGCTCCGCTTCCTATAACGACTATTTTCTTGTTATGTATGTCCAAGTCTTTTGGCCAATGTTGGGGGTGAACAAGAGTCCCCTGAAAGTTTTCAATACCATTTATCGGGGGTGTATATCCTCTCTCATAGTTATAATAGCCGCTACAAATCATCAAGAAATTGCAAGTCAAGCTCTTCTCTTGTCCTTTCTCTATGATTGAAACCGTCCATCTCTTGGTAGCGCTTGACCATGAGTAGTCGAGTACCTTGTGATTAAAAAGTATATGGGGGAGTAAATCGTATTCATCCACGGTTTCTCTTAGATAGGATTTTATCGACGGGCCATCTGCTATAGCCTTAGCATCCGTCCAAGGTTTGAAGCTAAATCCCAACGTGTGCATGTCGCTATCGGATCGGATGCCTGGATAGCGGAATAGGTCCCAGGTGCCGCCAAGGTCATCTCGACCCTCAAGTACTTTGAAACTCTTTTGAGGACAATGCATTTTCAGATGACAAGCCGAACCTATCCCAGATATGCCAGCGCCAACAATCAAAACATCATAATCGTTCATAGCTCGCTCCCTAAAGCCCGTTAGCCAATGATTCAGGTATTTCAATATACTTGGCGCGCAAATACTCCCCAAGAGATTTGGCCTGTTTGTCTATCCGGTGATTGGAAGCTGCTCCCGTACCGAGTACGCCTTTTATATAAAAGTTCATGGCCAAGAGGTTCGGCATATCAAAGCGCTCTACTTCATAAACACCAAAGTCGGGAGCTAATCTTTTGAATTCCTCCACGGTGAGGTATTCGTTCAAAAAGCTATAAGCCTCTGCTGATGTCGCCCAGACGCCAACGTTTGCATTGCCGCCCTTGTCCCCTGATCTGGTGCCGAACAACCGGCCAAAATGAACTTTTTTTGTAGGACCGGTTGGTGCCGGAGGTATCTCTGTCGGGACTTCTTGATAATAAATCTCTTCTAGGTCCAATTGTTGAGTTGATTTAACCTCGATTACCTCTCCTCCGATATGGAGTTTTTCAGTGACTTTCTTGCTATCTATCAGGGAGGGCCAATGAATAATCGCAGGGCCACCATTGAATCCTGCTGCACCTCGTCCGGTATTACCGGGAATGCCTGCCAATCCGAGTTCTGTCACTTTTGCTGAAAATATTCGACCAAATTTGCTTGGATCGTTGTGAGTGATAGTCACCCTTAATGCAGCATGGGCCACCTCATTAGAATCCGGGTCCTCATGATCGCTTCGGATCAATTGTACATCGACATCGTCGAACTGCTCCCTTCCACCGAGGTTATGGAATACTGCATCGAGGTAAACTTCAGCTTTTTTCTCAATATCGAGTCCCGTAAGCAGAGTCTCCATTGATTGTTTGTATGGTCCGCGGGTATTGAAGCAGACTTTGTGAGTGCTCGGGGGACTGCTCCCTCGAGTTCCGCTCACATACACCCTGTCCTGTCCGGTTTGTTCTATTTGCATCGTATCGAAATGGGCTATTACGTCTGGGTTGTAATAGGCCGGTGTCGAGATTTCATAGAGTAATTGAGCCTTTACTGTGCCAACGGATATAAGCCCACCTGTCCCTGGATGCTTTGTTATCGTGAAGTTCCCGTCGCTTTCTATTTCGGCTATTGGGTAACCAACATCTCTATAACTGGGCACTTCCTCAAAGAATGCATAGTTTCCGCCGCAACATTGGGCTCCGCACTCTATTATATGTCCAGCCGCTAGGGCACCTGCGAGGGCATCGTAGTCGTCCCGTTGCCAGTTGAATTTCCAAGCTGCTGGTCCGATGACCACGGCAGCATCAGTCACTCTTGGGCAGATGACTATATCCGCACCCTTATCGAGCGCTTCTTTGATCGCCCATCCACCGAAATAGACGTTAGCGGTGAGGGATTCTTGATCTGTGTCTTTCAGATCCACGCCCGTATCAAGATTGGTAAATCTCTCGCCCTGGTCTTGAAGATTGCCCAGGTTTTCAAGCAGATCATCGCCATCAATGTAGGCAACTTTGGCTTCAAGATTGAGTTCAGCGAATATTTTCTCAACCTCTTCGGCCATACTCTTTGGGTTTAAACCTCCCGCGTTGCTAACGATCTTGATATTTCTCTCAAGGCAGTCTGCTGCGACCTCTTTTACTTGCTTCAGGAACGTACCTACATAGCCCATGTTCTCGCCGCGAGTCTGCTTTTGGTTATAGAGAATCGACATGGTCAGCTCGGCAAGATAGTCTCCGGTGAGAACATCTATCGGCCCTCCATCAATCATCTCTCTAGCGGCGGCTAAGCGATCACCATAAAAACCGCTACAATTTCCTATTCTGATTATATCGCTCATGAGTTCCCCCTAGCCGCGCGTTGCGAGCCTATTCCTGATTAATCCATTTTGCCTTTCGTTTTTCTCTGAAGGCAGCCATTCCCTCAGCCCCTTCCTCAGATCTGAACATTCTGGCGCTCCATGTAGCTGTTTCTTCAAATCCCTCGGCGGTTGATAATTGAGGCACTCGCCGAACTAGTTTTTTGCATTCTTGTACAGCTATCGGTCCGCCTAGATTTATCATGTCTATCTCTTCGTTGACTGCTTTTTCAAGTTCGTCCTCATTAACAGCCCTGTGAGCGAAGCCCATTTCCACCGCTTGTTTGCCTGAAAATCTCTCCCCCGTCAGGAATAGTTTCATACCATGGTGCGTGCCTAGTTTGGGTAAGCAAACAACTGATATCACTGCTGGAATAACTCCAATGCGAACCTCGCTAAAACTGAACTGAACATCTTCTTTGGTAATGACGATATCCGCAGCACCGACCAGCCCCAACCCGCCTGCGAAAGCTGCACCGTTAATCGCTGCTATGACCGGTTTTGGGCTATCCATAATTGCATTTAACACGTCGGGATAAGGTACCGCGCGACTGCTTCCTTCAGACAACTGTCCTGGTGGACTTTTTAGGTCAGCTCCAGCGCAAAAAGCAGGTCCCGATCCAGTAATGACGATGGATCTCACGGCATCGTCTTCGTTTGATGTTTTTAGGTGGTCAAAAAGCTCGGTAACCAAAACAGCAGACAGAGCATTTCTATTTTCAGGACGGTTCAAAGTAATCCAAGCCGCGCCATTTTTAATCTCATATAGGGTTGCTTCGGTAGTGCTCACATTATTCTCCTTCCTCGTCCTCGAGCGTCACAAGCAGCTGTTCATTCTCCACTTGCTCTCCCACCTCTGCCTGGACTGATCCAACGATACCGTCTCTAGGCGCGGTGATCCTATGTTCCATTTTCATAGCTTCTAGAATTACCAGAACATCGCCCTTTTTAACCGAATCTCCTGGCTTAATATCTATGGATAGAATGGCTCCTGGCATTGGGGCGACCAGGCCCCCTCCGAAATCATCCGAACTCGATATTGGATATCGTGGGAGTTCTCTAAACTCGAAATCGCAGAACGTGCTGTGGACTAACCATTCGTCTCCGATTTTATCCAACGTATATTGAGATCTCTGTCCATCTTTATCAATCTCAACGCTTCCATGGCCAGAATTGATCACTTTTACAACATGACTCGTTTCTTCGAAGGAGAAATTGAAGGAATTATCGCGGTTCGACTTGTAGTTCAGTTTGATTTCCTCTCCATAAGCCTCAAGTGTCAATTCCTCATTGGGCATCGTAGAATTTCGCCATCCACCACGAATTCTTTTATTGATCTTTGCATGGGCTCTTCTTTTGGCCTGTGACTCAATCGCTATCGCTATTGCGGCCGACTGCAAAGCCTCTTGATCTTTAGGGATTACGCGGTCCGGATTAACGCGCTCAATAAAATCTGTTGTTGTGTCTCCCGCGATGTATTCATCAGTTCTTAGGGTGTTCACCAGGAAGTCGCGGTTAGTAGTCAGACCCTGAATACGAGTTGTCTCAAGAACCCTTGCAAGCCTTGCTGCTGCTTCTCTGCGAGTCGGTGCATGAACCGTGACCTTTGCGATCATTGGATCGAATTCAGTGGTGATAATACTTCCTGTTTCCACGCCGGAATCGAACCTGGCTCTTCCTATTGTCGATGGTTCCCACGCAATAACGGGTCCTGGGGACGGCAAAAAGTTTTTCTCTGGATTTTCAGCATAGAGCCGAGCTTCAATAGCATGGCCATTAATAGAGAGTTCTTCCTGATTAAAAGACAGAGCTTCTCCCTCAGCCACTCGGATTTGTTCTCTTACTAGGTCTTTTCCAATGATCTCCTCGGTTACAGGGTGCTCTACTTGAAGTCGTGCATTGACCTCCAAGAACCAAAACTCATCACCACTTAACAGGAATTCCACGGTTCCTGCTGAGGAGTAGCCCAGTTTTTTTGCTGCCGCGATAGCGGCCGCTCCCATTCTCTCGCGGATATCTTCTGTGACTGCTGGAGAAGGGGCCTCTTCGATTACCTTTTGGTGTCGTCTTTGAATAGAGCATTCTCTCTCGAAGCAATGCACCAGATTGCCATGCGTATCTCCAAGTATTTGAATTTCGACGTGCCTAGAAACATCCAACCACTTTTCTAGAAAGACCGTATCGTCGCCAAAGGAATTGAGCGCTTCGCGTTTCGCTCCCTCTACTGCGGCTTCTAAATCCTCCTTCGTCTCAACAATCCTCATTCCTCGGCCCCCGCCGCCTGCTGAGGCTTTAACTAAGACAGGGTAACCAATTTCATCAGCCGCCTTGAGTACATCTACACTATCGGTAATCTCGATCGCGGGAAGTGTAGGGACGCCAGCTTCCGTCATAAGATTTTTCGCCGATAATTTGTCTCCCATCAGTCCGATGACTTTGGGTGATGGACCAATCCACTTAATGCCTGCATCGATTATGGCCTGAGCGAATCCCTCATTTTCTGAAAGAAACCCGTATCCAGGATGAACTGCGTCTGCTCCGCTACGCTTACATGCATTGATCACTTTCTCGACATCGAGATAGGTTTCTGTGGATGTTCGACCTTCAAGAAAAATCGCTGTATCGGCTTCATTTACAAACGGCGCTCGGGCGTCACCCTCGGCAAAAATTGCCACTGTGCTGATCCCCATATCATGCGCCGTTCTCATGATTCGCCTTGCGATCTCACCTCGGTTGGCGACTAGCAGTTTTTTTATTGGTGTTACATTCGCCATGTGCCGTACTCCTTAGTCCCTTCCACTTTGTTGTTGTAACAAGCTGATAAAGACATAGCGATAACGTCTCTCGTATCACGCGGATCAATCATGCCGTCGTCTGCTACTCTTGAAGTGGCGAATAGACCATCTGACCCCTCGTCCTGCCAATATTCAGAAGCTTCAGCTCTCTTGCGGTCCGCCTCTTCATCAAACTTTTCTCCTCTGCGCTCTGCTGATGCGCGGCCAACGATAGACATCACCCCAGCCATTTGCTTACCGCCCATGACTGCGATTTTGGAAAACGGCCAGACGTAGGTGAACCTAGTACCAAAAGCGCGTCCACTCATGCCATAGTTTCCAGCTCCGTAGGATGCGGCAAGAATGATAGTGATGTGGGGCACAGTCGAGTTGGACACGGCGTTGATCATTTTGGATCCATTTTTGGTGATCCCTCCTTGCTCAAATGCAGTGCCGACCATGTAACCCGTTATGTTGTGCAGGAATAGAAGCGGCACATTAATTTGATTACATAACTGGATGAACTGAGCAGCCTTCTCTGATGATTCGGAGAAAAGAGGTCCGTTATTTCCTACGATCCCAATGCGATAACCGTGGATCGTAGTCCAGCCGGTCACTAAGGTAGGGCCATAAAGGGGTTTAAACTCTTCGAAATAGGAGCCATCAGATATTCGAGCGATAACCTCTCTGATATCAAACGGGGCTTTAAGATCTTTTGAAACCATGCCCAGTAAATCTTCAGAATCATAGATGGGATCTTCATAGTCTGGATTCGGTTCGGGCCCCAGCTTTTGCCAATTCAGGTGAGCTATCACTTCCCTGCAAAGTCGAATGCCATCCATCTCATCTTTGGCTAGATAATCGCCAAGACCCGACACCTGAGTGTGCATGTCGGCTCCCCCCAGGTCTTCCTCATTCGCATCCTCCCCCGTCGCCATCTTTGTGAGAGCCACGCCACCTAAGAACACCTTGGATTGGTTCTTGATGAAAATATTGTAGTCACTCATCCCAGGCTGATAGGCGCCACCTGCAGTAGAGGCACCGAAGACTACCGATATTGTGGGAATCCTCATCTTCGATAGTTCAGTTATCTCATAAAACAATCGTCCTGATTCAGCAAAATGGCCAATGTTTCTTTGAAATGCCTTTTCAGGATCTTCTCCGCTTCCTCCTTGTCCCCTTAGGTCTGCCCCAGCCGACTCCACAAACTGAACATAGGGAAGGCGATTTTCTCGAGCGATCTCAAGACCCCTCATTAGCTTTTTGCTATTAAAATTGTTGAAGGCGCCTGCTCTTACTGATGGATCGTGTCCTAGAATGACACACTCGACGTCCTCTATCGTTCCTATGCCGACAACGAATCCTGAACCGATTGCATAAGGCGAACGCCAGGCCGCTAGGGGACTGATTTCAAGGAAAGGCGCGTCTCTATCCAGGACGTGCGCGATTCGTTCTCTTATCGGCATCTTGTTGCGAGACTTCAGTCGAGCCATCGCTTCTTCACCGCCCCCCTGAGCTGCCTCATCATAAAGCTCTTGCAGTTGGCTCAACCTTTCGTGCATATCTGACAGGTTTTGCTGAAACACTTCGCTTCGAGTGTCCAGCTTGGACTCTAGTACTGGCATGTTTGCTCCCCAAATAGCATAAACACTAAGTCCTTTGGCGTTTGAACCCAAAGGGCTAGATAAAGTATCAGAAACAAAAGCGGTCCATAAGACTTTTTGTGTTAATTTATCGAACAATAGCGGTCAACTTTAGGACGCGCGGGAAGCGCAATATAAAACAGGGGGATTTCATGTCACTGACCCAAGCAGAACTGAAGGATTTCGAACAACAAGCCGATAATTGGTTTGCTGAGAACAAGCCCAAGAAACCTGATTTTATTCTGCCTGAAACTTTTATGGAGGTTGGGTCAGACCATCAGTTCCATTTCTTACGAGACTGGCAAGCCAAAGTCTATGAAGCCGGTTATGTAGGGATGGCCTGGCCAAAAGAATACGGAGGGGGAGGAAAAGAACAAGACTTGCAAGATTTAGCTACGAAGGTGATGGCGAAGCACAGGGTGCCGTTTCTTCCAAACACGATTGGCTTGAATTGGGCCGGCCCATTGATACTTAGTATGGGCACGGAAGAGGAAAAGCAAAAATATATCAAGGGGATCTTGAGTGCCGAAGACATATGGTGCCAAGGGTTTTCGGAGCCCGATCATGGATCAGACCTCGGTAGCGCGCAGTGTAGAGCGGTAAAAGATGGTGATGAGTACGTGATCAACGGGTCAAAAATTTGGACGAGTCTTGGCAGTTATGCCAAGTATATGATTCTCATCGCGAGAACTTCCAACGAGGGCTCAAGTAAATATGCCGGTCTCAGTTTCTTCTTGGCTCCGATGGATGCGGAGGGTGTCGAGCCCAGACCAATCAAAAAACTGACAGGAGAGTATGGGTTTTGTCAGACCTTCTTTAATGATGCAAGAATTCCTGCCACTTCATTGATGGGTAAAGAAGGAGAGGGCTGGAAAGTAGCTATGGCCACTCTCATGTTTGAAAGAGGTGCGACTGGTGGTCAGGCTGGCGGACTAGCGATGATGGATTTGAGTATTAACGATATCGTTGAGCTCGCTAGGAGAACAAAAAGGAATGGTCGTCCAGCAATAGAAGATAATCACGTGCGCTCTCAACTCGTCGAGCTGATAACGGAATCGAAGAATAACGCGTTAATGAGTGCCAGATCCAAGATATCTGCTCTTGCAACCGATTGGCCCGCGGCGGTAGATATGTCAGGCAAATTACGCGGCAGCGAGTTGAAGAGGAGGATGTGCCAGTTCGCTTTATCACTGCAGGGAGCCAACGGCTCACGATTTATTGGTAATGATGCCGTCGATGGTGGGATGTGGCAAAGGTCATACCTGAATGCATTTTCCGGGACCATAGGTGGTGGAACAAGCCAGATACAGCACAATATCATCGGAGAGAGAGTTCTCGGTTTGCCAAAATAAAAACCATCAAGGCGTTCGGGGGAGACGATGTCGATAATTGATTTTAGTGAAGAGCAGTCGATGCTGCTCGAAACCGCAAATGATTTCTGTCGTGAGTATTCAACAATCGGCCAGGTCAGGGCTCAGATAGATAAAGATGAAAGCATAGACGCTGAACTGTGGTCTAGGATTGTGGAACTAGGCTGGCTCGGAGTTTCTATCCCCGAAGCTTATGGTGGCCTCGGAATGGGTCTTGCTGGAGCCGTTCCCATCGTCGAAAGTATGGGTAAGTATTTGATGGGGTCGCCCTATACGTCCTGTATCTTGGCCTCAGAAGCGATGCTCTCATGCGCCTCGGAAGAGCAAAAAAACGAATGGCTCCCAAAAATAGTAGAGGGCACGGTTGCGACAATAGCGTTAACCGAAGAGGACGGTAATTGGCGTCTCGAAGAAATCTCCTCCAGAGCTGAAAAAGATGGAGAAAGTTTGGTTCTCAGTGGTAGTAAATGTTTCGTCCTGGACGCCCCTATGGCGGAGCTTTTTGTTATCTCTGTCGTCTTAGAAGGCGAACCGCGTTTTGTATTCGTAACGGGCGATCAAGTGGATGCGGGACGGTTGACGCGAGAGAACGTTATAGACGAAACGAGGAGAAGTTATCGCCTCGAATTAGATGGCTTAGTCATTCCCGAGTCTCAATTGCTGGAAGGTGCTGACTTCTCAAGAATCGAAATGGCCGCAATGTTGATGTTAGTCGCAGAAATGTCAGGCGGTTTATCGGGTGTATTGCACGTCATCATCGATTATCTGACTACGAGAAAGCAGTTCGATAAATACATTGGCAGTTATCAATCTCTAAAACATCCTACGGTGCAAATTCTGCTCTCCCAGGAGGCTTGCAGGTCGCATTTGTATCATGCTGCGACACAGATAACTGAAAACTCAGCAGACGCAATATCAGCGATTCGCATGGCAAAAGCTCAAGGAGCCGAGGCGTTCTCCTTTGCTGGCGATAGAGCTGTTCAATTTCATGGTGGGTTTGGTTTTACGTATGAATGTGACGCACAACTGTTTCTAAGGCGGGCTTTGTGGTGTCAATACCAGTTCGGGGACTCCGCATATCACAACGAGTTGTTGGCTCCGCTTCTCTTGGATGAAGTCGTTTAGAACAATTGAATTGAGGTAAGGAAATGAAACTTTATCATTGCAAAGATGCTCGCTCGCTACGTCCACTTTGGACCTTAGAAGAGATGGGCTTGGAATATGAGCTTATCAATATGGAGTTTCCTCCAAGGTTTACCTATCCTGGGTATCTCGATCTGAATCCTGTGGGGACTGTCCCAACCTTTGTCGATGGTGATCTGGTGATGAGCGAGTCTTCGGGGATTTGTCATTATCTAGTAGAAAAGTACGGACCTACGCCAATCGGGGCGTCTTTGGAGGAGCCTCATTACGGAGAATATCTAAACTGGCTTTACCGAAGTGACGCAACGCTCACCTTTCCTCAAACTTTGGTGCTCCGATACACACGTCTCGAGCCGGAGGAGCGTCGAATTCCTCAGGTTGTGGAAGATTATTCAATCTGGTATTTCTCTCGCTTGAGATCGGTTGAACAGGCTCTTGAGGGGAAAGATTATCTGGTAGCAGATAAATTCACGATTGCCGATA
>CAJXCK010000070.1 GCA_913051785.1 uncultured Gammaproteobacteria bacterium | reverse complement strand
GACAATACGTTAATACACTCGTGAATAAAGGAAGAATTTTTGGTGGTTGCATTGAGCAGGATCCTGAATTTGTGCAGGCCGGACCGGTTATTGAACAATTGTTAAATGAAAGTTTGGGAAAAGGTTGGATTTGTCATAGTTTTTTGGCGAACGGAGCCGATCCGTGGAAATACCCTCAAGGTGTGCATATCGATCAGGGTCCCTTGCTTCCTTGGGTAACCGCTTCGGCGCCTGCGCTGGTAAATACAATGTACATTCCACAAGACGTTAATGATGAAAACGGCGGCACGTTAATTATCCCTGGCTCTCATAGACTTCTGATGGAGGCGGGGGATGGTGGATCAATAGGCGAGGTGCCTCGTCCAATTAACCTTGAGGCTGAGGCTGGGACGATAATGGTGTTTGATGGCAGAGTCATTCATGGGACGGGTGTTAATCGCACGGATAAAAAAAGATTTGTTGCCACAATGAGTAATGTCAAACCCTGGATGAGAACCCAGGAGAATTGGAGTTTGTCGGTAGCACAGGAGGTATTAGATAGAGCGAGTGATAAGTTGTGCCATCGGATGGGTCTCCAAGCATTAACATACGGTGCTACCATAGAAGGATTCGGTTTGGGAGCGCGAGGTTCGATTTCCGATCGTTGGGGCGATATAAGGCAGTTTAGGCGAGCTTATGATCGTGGGGAGTACTCTCGGGTTAAGGAGATGACGCCACAAACTGCCTCGTCACTCAAACCGAGTGACTTTACAGTGGCAATCGCAAAGGCAAACGCCAGTAAAAGTTGAGAGAGTCTCTATATTATTTTTTTAGTCTGAAGCCTTCACGAAGGACCGGTTTTACGCCGGCCACTGAAATTAAGGACTCGACGCAATCTCTTATTGATGTGTCAAGGGAACGAAATTTGATTCCTGTGGCATCAACGATGCGATCGTTCCTTAATTCGACGCCTGCCCAGATGGATCTGAGTTCTTCTTCTCTCGCTTTTATTCGGTCGGGGAATGAGTCAGTAACCTCTGGAGTTGCGTGACCAAGCTCCGGCAGCAATCGATCTATAGATTGGCATACATCTTCAACATTTCTGACTTCTGTGGACCAGGCTATGAAACGTTCGCCGTTTTTTACATCGACGTTCTCTAACAGTCTGATATGACACTCCGCGTCGTCTCTAACGTCAACCGTCATCCAAGGTCGGTAGGCACCAGTCTGTTCATATTTTCCCAATAACATGCCCTCTATGATATGTTGCCAAGGGCCCATATTCTTTTGATGAGAACTGAGAATAGGTCCTACGTTATCGGCGGGGCATACGCGTATGCAGTCCCAAACGCCACTCTTCTCAGCGGCATCTGTAAACATTCTCTCCAGGTCTACCTTTCCCAATGAATAACCCTGTCCTCTGTCGTGCTTACGCTTGGGGCTCTCCTCGTCTGGGTAACGGTCCTCATAAAAGACAGGTCTCCTGACAAACTCTTGAACATCGGCTTCTGAGATGACTGCCGCTATGCTCGAGGTGACGATGACGCGATTAATTGAATTTGACTTGTTAATGCTATCGATAACGTGATTGCAAACCCCAATCATGTAGTCCGGATCCGTATAATTGGATACGTGTGATACGTGGCATAAACCCTGGCATCCTTTAAAAATATCGTCGAAACAGCCCTCATCATCCAAATTGGCAGAGTGAACGCTAAGGCGACCCGAGGCGTAGGCGGGTAATTGGTATAAGAATTCTGTTTTTGTACGATCATCCGCATCTCTCACGCACGCTCTGACGCGGTAACCCCTATCCAGAAGTAATCTAACAACCCATCCACCGATGAAGCCGGCAGCTCCGGTCACAGCCACGGTACTGTTCTTTGCTATTGGTGCCATTTATACCCCCCTCTAAGCCGAGTTCGCACATGCAGCTTACTAAACTAACCGCTCTAACTTATATTATTTCTATTGCCTCAGTAAACGATCGTTTATCCCTAATCTAACTAATTCAACAATCTAGATGGTGTTCGGCGATCATCCAGTCGTTTGGCGGCGTTTTACCTTTAAGTTGACTTTGATATATTGGAAAAGTTGACATTTAATCAATAGTGCGTGATAACAAAGTGTTACGTGTCGAATTGTAGGGGGACATAATCTTGAATTTTTTAAAGTCGGCTTTTTATGCCTTTGCCATTGCTTCTCTTGTAGCTTGCGGCGGTAGCGGTGGCGGAGGTTCTAGCACTGACAGCTCTGGATCTGGCGATACAACCAATAATGCGCCTGCGTTTACGACTGGCGGAACCGCGTCAGTTGCTGAGGGAGCGACCGCGGTTGCAACCCTCGAAGCTTCAGACGACGAAGGGGATACGTTAACTTTCGCATTCGGGGGTGGGGCTGATGACGCTCTTTTCACTCTCGATGAGTCCACAGGTGCGTTAGCGTTTTTAGTGGGGCCTGATTTTGAAGCACTAGGCAGTGCTGCGGGCAGTAATGTTTATACAGTTATCGTCACGGTATCTGATGGAACAAATGATGCTGTTTCGTTGACAATTGAGATCACCGTTACTGATGTCGCATCACCGGCGTTCACCACGACCGCAGCTCAAAGCCTGGTAGAGGGTGGCACGAGCGTTGCGACAATTGCAGCTGCAGGCGCGGTAACCATGACAGGTGGTACAGATCTTTCCAAGTTCACTCTATCGAACATGAATGCCCTGACGTTCAATGCTGCACCGGACTTTGAAAATCCTCTAGATGCAGACAACTCGAACACCTATGAGGTTACTTTTACCGCAACTGAAGGGACTGAAACTTCGACACTGGCCATGACGGTGACGATCAAAGACGCTTTCGAAGGCAGGGTAATCGATGGGCCTGTTTCTGGTTCGAGTGTTTTCATCGATTTGGATGGCGATTCTGTTCAGGATTCAGGAGAACCTGGTACATCATCGGATTCAAACGGCTATTATTTCGTTGAGAAGGCCGATGCGTCAGCTGGTGTGACCCCGAAACTTGTCGCGATCGGTGGAACGGATACTAGCACGGGGACAGAACTCCCGGATCTAGCCTTGGTTGCAGACGTGCCGGCCACGGAAACCGCGTCTGCGTACATAACACCAATTTCAACGATTATAGCCGCTGCAGCTAACGACACTGAGAAAACACAAGTCCTAGCGGCACTGGGTATTACAGACCTAACGCCTGAGCAACTACTCACGAAAGACGTATGGTCTGAAGCACAGAGCGCGGATACTGCTACTGCTGCTGTAGCTCAAGCCGTACAGAAAGCAAATCTTCAAGTAGCCGCTATCTTACAAGCTGCAACTGAGTTGGTTGACACAAGCGCTAGTGCTACTAAAGCCACGAGAATTGTGGGAATGGTTAATGCTGTGGCTTCGGGGCTTCTTACCCAAGCCAAAGCGGGCGTTTCCCTGACAACAGTGGACGCGATACAAGCGGCGATGACGGCAGCGATCACAACCTACGCGGCGAGCATTGACACGACCGTTGTAGTGGCGAACTACACTTCAGCCATCACGGCGGTAACTGAAAATGTTGTATCGGTTGTTGATCAGATCAAGCTCTTGACGGATGTCACTGCTGCCGCAGCCGTGACTTATGTTAAGGAGTTTCAGACAGATATCCTTGCGAGTATTTCAACCACTGTGGTCACGGTTGTTGCAGCGGTAGCGAGCGGAGATACGGCAGCGGCGAGCACTGCGATTGCTGCGCTCTCCACAGCAGTAACTTCCTCTCTTGAGGAGGCGCAGACTGCAGTGGCTGCAGCCGAAACAACTGCTGTCACGACAGGGTACACATTGCCCAAGAATATAACTGTATTGGAGACGGTGGAGTAAGATGATGAAATTAGTAAAAACAAGCATTTCTATACTGGCGCTGTTGTTCTCTCAATTCGCGCTTTCGACGGCCTACGATGACGATCAAGCCAACTTTTATGTAGAGGGGCAGTCGCTAAATAATGCACTGACCTCTATCAATCAGATCATGTGTTTCGTCTCGAATATGCGGGCGGATGCCTTTGTAAACGCTGGCCCTTATTCAGCCACGATCTATGAAGAAGATTGTACAACGGGTAAGTCGGATACATCAGGTGACTCGTCATCCGCGACCGCTACGAGCGCATCATCTTCGACTACAGCTTCATCCACTACATCGACCACGACGTCGTCCAAGACCGCCACTACAGCTGTCTTGAACGTCACTCGTCTGAGTTCGGTATCGCCTGTACTGGCAAAGACCTGGGTATCCAGCAAAGCTCAAAGCGATGACGAGTTCGACCAAAAGATCTATGTCGATACCACTCAAAGTGGAGGAGTTACTGCGACTTCACCTAATGGGGACTTCACAATGCGTTTTTCAATGCATGCGGATGGTAGCCAAGACGTTTTCGGTGGATTCGACCAGTTCGGGGTTGAAGACGGGATGTTCCTGGGACAGGGTTATCTATCAGCCAAGGGTTCGACTCTCAAATATAAAGAATACTCTCAGGGACAGGAAGGCAATGTAGTTGCTTTCTTCAAAACCAACGGAGATAAGTCAGGAGTCTATGGTGAGTATGCTGGCTTTATGAATTGGGACTGGGAAACACAAGGCGACCCCTACCAATCTATGAGCCCAGAAGAAGTTATGGATCTACAAGTTAATATTTTTGCTTATTATCAATATTACTTGAGTGCAGCGGACAAGGGTTTTTGCAGGCGTTTATTCCAGGCGGAACAGCTTGAATTTAAAGACAGTGCAGAGGTAGAGGTGGTCTATCAGGCGAACGACGCAATATGGGAACAGGCCTTTGATGACCTTGATGCCGGTTTGCTTACTCCTGAACAGGAGTCGGACATAGAGGAATACGTCACAAGCCAAGACGGTTATGTGGAAGACCCTTGGGCCCCCACAGCTACCGTGATTTACGATGTGGATGTAGGCACTGATAATTTGAGTCAGTACTCAGACAACCCCGAATTTAGTTTGGTGGTCGGAGAGGAGTGTTTTACGACTGACCGGGCGAAAGCTCAGCGTAATGTATGGCGGTATGGCGTCTACAATACCGACGGTTCTCGTTTAGATATGGCTGCTGGAGGTTTCCCTCTGATCGCATTTGTAGAAAAAACTTTCCCTGATGGTAATACGGGGCAGGTCCCCGTCCATGCTTGGGCTGACTACTGGGGCGTGCACGTGGATCCAAGAGGCCGTTCCCTAATATCTGATGATCTCGAGTTTGTTCGGGAAAGTTTTGATAGTTCAGCAACTGAGGGAGCGGAGCAAACTTACACGCTTCGATCGCAAGATCTTAGGATTGAGAAAAGAACGACCTCCTATATTTCTCTGGACTCAATTGATGGGCTCACCCTTGCCATGCACGTCAATGATTTTTGGTGGTTGAACGAGTACAAATCCCTGTTTGGCACCTCCTGGAATGATTCTTACGATGAATACGAAGGAAGCTTTGATAAGGATACATCTACTTTTACTTGGACCAAGGGTATTAGTTTCAGACAGGGCTATAATGCTACCGACCTAGAGACTCCAGTGAGTTTTACGGTCGCTGAATGGCAGTCGACCATGATCAAAGAGTGGGGTAAAACGACGACCATTAACTCTCAGACGAATGAAACAGTGGTTACGTATGAAGATTGGTATCACAAGGAAACTAGAAACTTAGGCGTCTGGTCCCATGATACAAGGCAGTGGTACGAGATTAGCAATGCTTCAATGACGTTCCCAACCTATTCTGACGAGCTCGTTTATCAGAAGAATGATGGAACGATCGCGGCGGCAGAATCTGGTGTGACCTATGAGGGCCGTGGCTCTTATAAGGGCGGCATCCGCACGGAATCGAGCGACAATGTTTCAACTGCCGATGTGGCTGCAGACATGACAGCGGCGGGCGCTTCCAAGCTCTACTGCATCAGGGAATGCCTGGATTCATCGCTTGTTCAACAAACATTTACGGATGCGCTTAATGAGAATTACAGCGAGCTGTACGTTTCTACTCCTTATGCCGACATCGGTGAATATCTAAAATCGGATGTTACCTACTCTGAGGTTGATCGAGGCTTTAGAAGTTTAGGCGAGGCAACAGGTAACTTTACGCCTGTTTCTTCGTTGACTACCAATACAAGCAAACAGATAAAGCTAGGCAAAGAGGTCTTTGCAGTCACGGATTACGTCAGTTCAGATTCCAATCTGCAACTTCATTCTAGAGGAGATGGCTGGACCTATAACGACTGCGATGACGATTATTCTTCCGCCACTCCTGGGGCAGTAGTCTCAGATTATGATAGCGATACCTATTGTATCCAGAAGATGGAGATGTATTCCTGGGATGGGTTTAATGTCACGAACCTGAATAGTCTCTTGGAGGATTCGTCAACTGCGGCGGACCACGGTATAGCGCCATCGCTTCATTTTGATTTGAAAGAAATTCCTGCTGCGGGAACTTCTGGAACGATGAAGATGATCGTCACACTCTACGAGGGAGAGGATGACGAAAGAGATGGTACCGAGATGTCATTGAGCTCTGAGGCAACGCTTAATTGGTCATCTGATGGCTCTAAGTTTACCGTAACAATTCCTGAGACCTCGTCCACAACGATGACGCTAATAACCAGCAGTGGCTCTGCTGTCACAGGCACCTATGGAAACAGTAATGTCGATTCCTATGCTTATGGTGGCGGAGTAATATCTACCGGAACTGCGGAAGATGGGGCTGGTATCTCATGGAAAGTATTCCGTATTTTTGGCGGACATCACGCTGGGCTTAGCGACCTTTACTCAATAGGTAACTTAGATAGCTTCTTCACGACGGGTGGTAATCACAACGGCAGGTATACCGCGACAATCCAGATCGTTGATACGGATCTAGCTATTGTGAAAGAAAATCGGGATTGGGAGACCTGGGATTGGGAAAATGACACAGGGACTCTAACCGCGTCAGATCCATTCCGGTATGCGGCCTTAAACTTCAGTGTCTATGAAGATAGTACTGTGCTTCGCACTGAAAGCAGAATGGCTGGAGAATATGCGGAGGGCTTGGAGTTGGCCGATATGTGGTACTACACGGTCAGTGGAACCTCTGTGCTGGACCAGAATGGTGTTGCCCTATCAAAAGGCGCGGCGAATAGCCAAGCGCTTTCTCAGATGGAAAACCCGGAGCAGGCACTTCAGGGTAAGCAGTTCCAGACTCGAGACGGTTGGTCTCAAGAAGTTGCTTGGGGTATTCGAACAGGTGAGCTTGTCCTTGATACGGATCTCTCCAAGATGGAGTGCCGAAAGAACGGACAGTCAGGATCAGAGACTTACGAGAATCACCCTGTCTATGGTACGAGCACAGCAAACACCCGTTATTGCGGTAACAAGTTATGGGAGGGAGCTGTGGACACTAAGTACAACATCTCAATGGAGAGCAGGCCTAGTTTTGAGGTCATTTATGCAAACGCCGTTGCTACCGATGCTGTCATCGGAGAGGTCGTAGACATAACCGAGCCTATGGTGATGTACTACGAAGTTCCAGAAACAGTCGATGCCAATGGCAATAACGTGTTTGGAAAGGATGCTGGAAAGCGTATCCGCCTCGAGTATGCTGGCTTTGGTGAACTTTGGGGTATACCCGGATTCGTCTTTGATACAGCGACTGGTGAAGATCTAGGTGAATTCGTGAACGACTGGAAGTCGACTTATAGATACCTTAATCGATTCACGATTCCAGACGGGGCAGTAATTGAGAACGCTACTGACGCGACGACCACCTACAAGATCAAAGCTCTTGATGGGGAAGAGTGGCTTACCAAAGCTGATGGAACAATCACAGTTGGGGGCTCTGTGGTCGCCGACTTAAGGGGTAGTTACACCAGCCTTTACGAAGGTACAAAGGACGATTTGGTGCCAGACCAAAAGTTGCGTTCCGTCGGTCCTGATGACTGGGATCGCGATGGATGCGCCGATAACCTGGAGGAGTTTATAGGTAATGAACCTCAGGCAACGGCACAGACATCGGCCTGTCCTGGAATTCCCGACACACCTGCTCTTATAGAGGACGGCAAAACTTGCGTTGTTCAGGGCGAGGTATACTGCGGAGCGAATGCGGGAACCTAGCCATTTAGGGAATACGAATGAAGAAAAGGCCTCTAAAAAGAGGCCTTTTTTTATGGGATTTTGATCGTAAAACCCAAGGACAACTGCCCGAAGGGGTGTTTAAAGTATTTACTAGATTTTCGGTTGTACGCGATAGGTTCGAACCCCAGTACGTTATTGGTTGATGTCTCTCCTCTTAGATAGACGCTAAAAGTGTCAGAAGGCTCAAACCAGATCGCCAGATTCAAAGCGGTGTTATTGTTGTACTCTGTTTCCTGTTCTCCGAGGATATAACTGTCTCGAGATATCATGTAATGAGTTAGGCTGCCCGTTACAAAAAAAGTGCTACTTATCTGTCTCTTAGCTCCAGCCTCTAGGGTAAATGTCCTATCTAGCCAAGGCTCGTCTTGGGGGAGCTCTTCGCTGATTGTGTCTAGAACATCTCCAAATCTCAATCCTTGGAATTCAACTTGAAGAAGAAAGGGGTCGGTAATATCCAACAGTGCGGATCTGAGTCTGACGTTTACTTCAGTTTGTTCGAACCCAAGGTATTGATATGTGGATATCCCGAGAAATTGATTAGTTAGAGTCGCTCCGACTTTAAAACCAAGCGTATTCGCATCCGTTTCCATGACTGGGAAATACTCAAATTCTCTTGTTCTAAGATATTTGTCCCCATCTAGAAGTTGAAAGTCGGCCTCCTCGCACGTTCCCCCAATCACCACGAGGCCACTGTAGTCATAGCAATCCAATTTAACGGGATCTTGTTTTGCGTACTTTAATCCGGCATGAAGGAAAATAGAGTAATTGTTACTACGAAATAACCAGTACGTAGCATCTAACTGATGATCAAATCCTTTCGTGAGCGTTTTGAACGGCTGAGCAGTTCGTGAAATAAGCCCCTCATTATCAGACCTTTGATAATCCAATGTAATCCTTTCTGCTAGGGGCAGGTGTAGATCTAGTCTAATAGCTTCATTTCTTTCTGGCGTAGATCTCCCCTCTAACTTGCTCGCATAATCAAGAAAATCGAGATCTAGATCGAAGTAGGAATATTCTGCCCCAACTTGTACATTCTGCTCTTTGTAAAGCTGCAGAGGCCTTTTGAACTCTATATCTGCGTGAGAATAGAGGGTTGATGCAAGCATCATAGGTAAAAGGAAAGCACTGGTGGTTTTCTTACTCACGATAACTCCTTAACAAAGGTCATTAGATAGATTGGGGAGAGTCGAATTCCTCCAGCTTATTGTAGCGGATCAAAGAAGCGACCTCCTTGCCGTAGATCGCCCCTCTCTCGGAGTACTCTGTCAGTGTGATGGCCAATTCGCTGCCTGAAGGAGATTTTCCCTCTTTCAAAAGGCTATATCTTTTCTCTCTCAGGGTGCTGTAGGCTCGATGAGTATTTAAGTTGTGGACGTAGGCTTCAATCGCATCTCCCACGGAATCAAACTTTTGGATCTCATGAGTCATGCCTTTTGAGCGTCGAGCCGGAACAATTCCACAACCTTCCGTAAAGCACCACTGACCAAATAGATTGTTAGCTTGCTTTGAGAATCTCGACGTACCCCATCCTGATTCCTTGGCGGCTTGCGCCAGAGCCAACGATTCCGGAATCTGACCTATCCTCTTATCTAATTCGTCCAGAAAAGATGAGTCGGGAAATCTCTCCAGAACAATTCTATATCGAGAGTTAAGTCGCCTTGTTATCTTCTTCGCTTCGGGGCTTTTGAGGTTAATTGGATCTGATTGAACCCTCTTAAAGCGTTCCCGATCTACTTGAATTAATTGATTACTGAATCTAACTAAGGGCAGCAAATAGTTAAAAAAGGCCGATTTCTTTTCTTTCACGTCTGCATAGGATGCGAAATCTGGTAGTTCTCTTTTTTCCGGCGGGGGAACTACCTTAATATCTGTAAGTACATGCTTTATTGATGGCTCTTCACTTTGTGTGGTTTGTTTTGTTGGGAAGGCCCCAAGAATGATGAGGATTGCAGTTGATACGATGGCCAAAAGAGCCAGGGCTGATTTTGATGATGCACGCATCGTCCTAAGGTAACAAAAAAATTGAGGAGATGATCTGTTTCGATGAATCTCTTTGAAAAGCTATCTATTTGTTTACTGTATAGGTGGTTCGCTTCAAACTAGCCCCGTATAAGTTTAGACAGGTGGATAAAGTTGAATTCTAGAAAGACAATATGCTTGATTCTGTTCCTCTCGCTCTCGACCTCGGTTCTTGCAGATGAGATAAAGCGGCTGCCCTCGGGTAAGCCTGACTTCTCGGGTGTGTATGATACCGGCACTATGACACTTGAGGAGCGTCCCGGCGTCTTGGGAGAGTTAGAATCCATATACCCTTGGGTTGCAAATCTCTTAACTTGGGCAATTGAAAGCTTTCAGGCGTCGAACAATGCTGATAGTGATCCTAACCGTGAAGCGCCGCCCAAAGGCGGTGTAGGGGGTTGGGAGAATTCTTTTGGAGGAGGTAATACTGGAGGATACAACAGCTTTTACGCAGACATGTTTTCCTACCATTCGGTTATTGATGGAAAGATCAGGACGTCGATTATCTATGAGCCTGAAAATGGGAGGCGTCCGCCCGCCGTTCCTGGCGCGATGCGTAAGATGGGTGACATATATGCAAGTTTTATTCACGAGAATACAGGAACGGCTACGTGGCTTGAGAAGGAGGGCGTGGGACCGTTCGATGGTCCCGAAACGCTTGCCCCATCCGAGCGCTGTTTAATCAGTTTTGCGTCAACCGTACCAACGCTTCCCAGTCTTTATAATAACTACAAACGTATCGTTCAAACCGATGATCACATCATGATTCTTCAGGAAATGGTTCATGATGCGCGAGTGATCCGCATTGACTCAGAGCACAGTAGTTCTGCTAATAAGAAATGGTTGGGAGACTCGATTGCTTACTGGGAAGGAGATAAATTGTTCGTTGAAACAAAGAATTTCAACAATATAAGCGGCTTAGGGGGATCAGATGAGAATCTACATGTAGTAGAACGATTTAGCTATGATCAAGACGGACAGCTTCTATACGATTTTACGGTCAATGATGAGA
Source organism: uncultured Gammaproteobacteria bacterium (assembly GCA_913051785.1). Lineage (GTDB taxonomy): Bacteria > Pseudomonadota > Gammaproteobacteria > Pseudomonadales > Azotimanducaceae > UBA4421. The sequence continues at coordinate 2,884 of CAJXCK010000070.1, read as the reverse complement.
CGGTTTGGACTGCTCCGTGGAGTGGGATTTATGTTTGGGATCGTCGTGACGACAGCAAAGTCTATGAGTATGCGTGTCATGAGGGTAATTATGCGATGGGCAACGTGTTGAGAGGGGCCCGATTACTAGAAAGAGAATGGCGAGAAAAGGAAGCACTCATCAATGAGGAGACCCTCGAGGTGAGCGCGGGCGGCTCCGGATAAGGTGATTCTTGAATTGAGCTCGATCCTCAATCAGTTATGATGTTTAGAGAAGTTTGTGCGAGAGGAGGTGAAATGTTCCTAAGGTTATTCGTTGTTTTGTTGACGCTGGCCCCTATTTCTAGCTTTGCCAATGACATAAAGCGCCTACCGTCCGGTAAGCCGGATTTCTCGGGGGTATATGACACAGGAGCGCTGACACTGGAGGAGCGTCCGGAGATTCTCGGCGAGTTGGAGTCCGTCTATCCCTGGGTGGCGGACGCCCTGTTTTGGGCTCGGAATACAATGTACGACTCTATGAATGAAGCGAGTGATCCGAATAGAGAGGCTCCTCCAAAAGGAGGCGCCGGAGGTAACGCCGGTGGAGCGGGGAATGTTGGAGGATATAACGCTTTCTACATTGATATTGGAACGTACACTTCCGAGGTAGACGGCATGGTTAGAACATCCATTATCTATGATCCGCCAAACGGAAGAAGGCCTGAGGCTCTTCCTGGTATGGAAGCTCGGATGGGGGATATTTATGCAAGCTTCATTTACGACAACACAGGTACAGCCACTTGGCTTGAAAAAGAGGGTCCAGGTCCATTCGATGGTCCTGAAACGCTAGCTCCTTCAGAAAGATGTTTGATCAGTTTTGCCTCTACCGTTCCAACGCTCCCTAGCCTTTACAATAACTACAAACGGATCGTGCAGACTGATGATCACATTATGATTCTTCAGGAGATGGTTCACGATGCTCGCGTTATTCGAATTGACTCGAAGCACGCCGATCCTTCCAACCGAAAATGGTTGGGAGACTCAATTGCTTATTGGGAAGGTGACAAACTCATTGTGGAAACCAAAAATTTTAAAAATATAAGTGGTTTAGGCGGGGCGGACGAAAACCTCCATGTGGTCGAGCGATTTAGTTATGACGAGGACGGCCAACTCATCTACGATTTCACAGTCGCTGACGAAACCGTCTGGAAGGCGCCCTGGAGTGGGCTCTACGTTTGGCAAGAGAAGAACGAAAGCAAAGTGTACGAGTATGCTTGCCACGAGGGACACTATGCGATGGGGAATATTTTGAGAGGCGCTCGTTTGCTCGAAAAAGAGTGGCGAGAAAAAGAGGCTTTGATAGCTGAGGAGACTGTTGAGGCTGGATCTGCAGGTCTCTAGTCATCTTTGACTCCAGTCTAGGTTTCAGGCAGCGATTGGCGCGATTTTTTTATCTCGTCTTGACGATTTCCTGCGTCCTTGGCTGTGCGTCGAAAGCCGAAAACACGCCTTATAGCTCAGGCTCTCTAAAAGAGAAAACGATAACTCATCAAGGGCTAGATAGAGAATACTTACTCTATGCTCCTATTACGGTGAAGCCTGAGGCTTCCTTGGTAATCGTTATGCACGGCTACACAGGCAATATGCACGACACCGCGAGCTACGTCGGAATGAATGAGCTTGCTGATGAGCATGGCTTCCTGGTCGCTTATCCCCAGGGCACTTCGGATTCTGATGGAAACAATTTCTTCAACGTTGGGTATGACTTTCATTCGTCTTCGAATGTGGACGACGTAGGCTTTGTTCGGGCAATAGTTCAAGAAATAGGCAACTTGCACGGTTTGAACAAAGACGCGATTTTTGCGACGGGCATGTCGAATGGCGGAGATATGAGTTTTCTCCTAGCTTGTCAGGCTAGTGACTTATTTCGTGCCGTCGCACCGGTTGCGGGTTCAATGATGACTAATATGCTCAGCCAATGTGAACCTGAGATCGCTTTGCCCGTGTTAGAGATTCATGGTGATGAGGATAAGGTAACTCGCTTGGGTGGAGATAAAGAAAACGAAGATGGCTGGGGGGCGTATTGGGATCTGGAAACCACGATGGCTTTTTGGGCCAACATAAACGGGCTTTCGGAAAGGAAAGAGGTTTTGTCCGAATATCCCAACGGAGATGGAAAATTGGTTCGCTCCATCACCTGGCACTCGAAAGAATACTCACGTGAAGTACGTTTTCTTGTGGTCAAGGGTGGTGGACACGATTGGCCAGGAGGACGCTTTAACAAATGGAGCCCAACCTATTGGTTAGGGCGGGTCGCTTTTGGTTTTGGCGAAAATCAAGCTTTTAACTCGAGTGAGCTCATTTGGTCTTTTTTTCAAGAGTCGCTTGCTTGGCCAAGAATGGAGTCAAAAACCTAAGAGCGATTCTATTATCGGAGGGTATGTAAGCAAAGTCGCCAAGCTTCGCTCTCTTCATTTGAATTAGGATTATCCTCTCGCCAAGCACTAAAACATTCCAAAAGCTCCTTGTGAAAACCCTCCGTCACTGGTGGCGCCTTTTTAAACCAGGCTCGGTAGCATTCTTTCATTTCACTCTCTATGCACCCTTGGTTCTCGTCACATCGAGATATAGGAGGCATGGTGCAGTTAAGTAGTTCTTGCTGGGCAGATGAGTTTTCATCTTGTTTAACAGGGGCCAGGAGAGAGCAGGAAGCAGAGCCTATCGCGAAGAAGAGTACCGTAAAGCTAATTATGGTACATCTGATTTTTTGTTGATAACGGATCAGCATTCTCTTTGCAAATAGTAAAAATTAATGCAGTTTTTCTGGGTAAATGTATACACTTGTAGCCGCAACCAAGCAATTGCTGCCGGAGGGATGGCAGAGCGGTTGAATGCACTGGTCTTGAAAACCAGCAAGGTGTAAC
>CAJXCK010000069.1 GCA_913051785.1 uncultured Gammaproteobacteria bacterium | reverse complement strand
GGCGTAAAAAGCAAACCGAACCGTGCTAAGTCACGCATATTTGAAAGAAACCCGCCATGAGTCATCGGTATGCCATATCTTGGAGCAAGATAGGAGGCGTCTGCCTGCGCACCAATTCTTGTCCAGATCAGGCGGCTAAAAGTATCATGGAATGGCTCTTGCGTTACTGTTTCGACCAACCAGGCCAAAACAAACGTATTCAGCCCAGAGTAGGAATATACCTCCCCTGGTTTGCGCTCTTTGACTCCCGTGAGCTGGACAGCAAAATCGTATGGGTTGTCTGGCGGGTCATTTTCTCTATATCCGTCTCCGATTGACATCGAATATCGGTAATAACAAGAATCTCTCGCCTCATAACTATCGGAGCATTTCAAACCACTAGCCATATCGAGCAAATCCCGAATTGAAATGCCAGCTAGATCGGATTCTCGTAGTGACGGTATGTATTCATCTATTGAACGACTGACATCTATGCGACCAGCCTCCTCAAGTATGCGCACTAAAACGCCAACGAACGATTTTGCCACAGACCAATAAATAGGCTTCTCGTGAGGCTTCATACGAGGATACGCCTCAAAAACAATATTCCCTTTATGAAGAATCAACACGCCCATTGCAGTGCTTGATTCAGAGAAAAGAAAGTCTGAAAAAGGTTTTTCTCTATCCCCCACTGTAACCAAAAAATTCTCTATCCTCTTATCTCGCCGAGATAAAAGCTGCCTGACCTCCCCCTGTCTATAAACGTTCACGGTGGGGAAAAGTTGGTGAAGATTTTTAAAGTTCCAAGCCATGATTGGCCCATATACCGTCCACCATATATCGTCCTTGGGCAATTTCCTATGTTGATTGAACGCCTCTTCAACAGAGTAAGCGGAACTAAAAGCTGGCGCGTCCGGGGATACAGCCTCATCAACATTGTCCGGCTCGGAGAAAGCAAAAGCCGATAAAAAGGAGAGAGTTAAAAAACTCAACGTCAAAATCATAGGCGCTGTTTTTGGGTAAATCATCACTTTCTCTGCCTCAGAAAATCATCCTAATGATAAGATATTTGGCAAAGCAACATGACCTTAACCTACCTAATCGTGTGGATTTATTAATGAAGAGATTAGCTTGGATCCTCATCGTCATCTGCTCGCTCGTAATTCTCGGGGCTGAGCTTTTTTTGCAGACCCTCTAGAGAAAAACGCTGTCTGGCTTCAGCTTTGAGGGCTGAAGCGCTCGTGCGGAGGGGTTTGGTCTATGTGTTTTCCCGGTAGGCCACGATAGACGCCACATCCAAACTAAAAGCGCCATCCTTGCCGTCATAGATCATTATCCCAAGCTCCCCTATCTGGTTCCCTTTGATCGTTGGAGCATAGACTTTTCTCCCTCTCCAATTGGGCCAGAAATCTTCTAGCTTCAATTCTACGGTTTGCCACTTGTTATCGTCGGTGTCGAACTCAGACCAGTAAGATACCCAAGAATTGCGTTTTCTCAGTCTAAAGGTGTACTTCCTACCATCCCCCTTAAGCCTCAACCTGAACCCCGTGGCGCCCTCCAGGTCTAGCGACTGCGCGCTCGCTCGGATAGAAGAGAAGCCCCCGCCATTGGTATTCGTTCTACCTTTGAAATTGAGCGTATTGTCGCCTACTTGGAAACCTCCAATGGATCTGCCGCCCATGACATTGTCGTTGACGGTTCGCCAGTCTACCGTCTCGCCTCTTGAAAAGTTAGCAATCGTCTCATCCGCCATGCACTGCACACCCATGAGTAACCCTGTTAAGCACAATATTATTTTCATGCTTATAGGGTCTGCCGAAGCTTGTGAATGAACCGTTAAAGTTACGTAGAGAAAAGAACTAGGACTCACGCAAAAATGAACGGTTCCAGTGTTTCCTGCGCCCTCTTACGAAATTTGTGCCATTGCCCACCACCGTAGTACGCCAAGCTGCCAGGCTGTGCGTCTCCGTGGCCGTTGTAATAGGAAACACAGTCGCGTAAAGGTCGAGTGCTAAGATCAGCCATACGGCAGTGTTCTGTATAATCGTCCTCTGGCTCCTCGAGCACATCTATCCGTTTCTTTCCATTCTCCTTCATCGTTTTAAGCAACCAGACTACGTACTCAGCGTGCTCGTCAATAGCGTCCGTAAAATTAAAGCTTCCTCCGCCTCCCTGGGGGCCCGCAATCAAAAACAGATTTGGGAAACCTCTGGTGTGAATACCAAGAAACGTTCTCGTACCCTCCTCTTTCCACTTACTGGAAAGTTTTAAGCCCTCCTCACCTTCCACCATATTGAAAGTTGACGTTGCCATCCATTGAAAACCTGTCGCATATATCAGGACATCTAAAGGATATTCCTTGCCTTCGTGCACTATCCCGTCAGCATTTATTCTGGAGACCCCTCTCGGAGCCGTGTCCACCAAATGCACGTGAGGCAAGTTAAATGAAGGTAAGTATTCGTCGTGGAATGCGGGTCTCTTACAACCATACGGATAATATGGTTTTAGGGCTTCAGCAGTGACAGAATCCTCCACAATCGCATCCACTCTTGCTCGCAACTGTTCCATAATTCGAAAGTTGGAATCTAACTGTTTCTGAAGCATCTCTTCATGGCTGAGAGGTTTTGTATATGATTTTCTCTCCTTGAAGTCAGCCACCTTACCTGACAAATAGTCATCATTTCCCTGAAGTGCAGTTCTGCCTGCCGAAATCTTTGCAAATCGACGGCGCCGTGCCCTCGCCCAACCCGGCTCGTTCCGCCACTGTTCCATCTCTCTGGCTGAAGTTTCTCTTTGATCCCTTACATCTATCGACGAAGGAGTCCTTTGAAAAACGAATAACTCTTTAGCGACTTTCGCTAATTCTGGTACTGCCTGAACAGAGGTCGCTCCAGTGCCGATAATACCCACTCTCTTACCAGCCAAGTCGATCTCATAATCCCAACGAGATGTATGGAAAGATTCACCCTTAAATTCTTCCATACCCTCTATACGAGCTAACTTTGGCGTGGTGAGGATGCCATTTGCGAGGAGAACGAATCTGGCTTTCATGATATCTCCTCGGTCAGTCCGAACTAACCATCGACCAGCCTCTTCTGACCAACTTGTTTGTTCAACCGTGGTGTGGAAGAGACACTTATCGTAAAAGCCAAACCGTTCGGCCATCGATTGACAATACTCTAATATCTCGAAACCGGATGCGAATTTCATCGTGGGGATATAACCCATCTCTTCCAGAAGAGGTAAATAACTGTAGGACTCAACATCACAAGCGATTCCGGGATAGCGGTTCCAGTACCAGGTACCCCCGACGTCGCCGCCCTTTTCGCAAAATCTCACGTCAACAAAACCGGCAGCTTTCAACTTATGCCAGAGCAAGAGTCCCGCGAAGCCCGCGCCCACGACTAAGATTTCGCATTCATCTTTGAGTGCCTCACGCTTTATCGGTTCTTCCGAGTAAACATCCTTCAAATAGCGGCTGAACTCACCCTCCATGGAAATATATTCTGCACTGCCAATGCGTTCTTCTTTAAACTTCCTGTACTTCTCTTGCTCCTGAGCGGAAAAGACTGCCCCTGCAGGACTGTCGGGGAGGATTTTGAGCGATTCATCAGAAATCGCGGAGTAACCTTTCCCTCCGATCTTATCCGTTTTCCTAGCTGCCCTGGTTGAAAAAATTTTCAGACCTGTCTCCGGATCTGTCGATACAGCCTCACTTTGGAACATAACCAAGCAATCCTTCCCTCTTAACCTCGAATTATTCTAGCAGATCAAGGATTCCTAAAACGAGATCCAGTTTTTTGCTACCAAGATGGCAGAGACCAATCACCCCTCGGAGACCGAATTATCGCAGAAATGGCTGGCTCACCCTCCGAAACACTTACTTCCAACTGTAATTTATTCAAAAGCTCCTGATAACCTTTTGGCTCCTCAGCACTGATCGACAATTCTGAGAGACCACAACCGGATGGCGCTTTTCGCGCAGGGTGCTCGGAGCCCTTCCAATCAATAAAAAAAGGAAGAAGTGCACCTTCTAGGAATAAAAGTTCCCACTCGAGTAGCGGTCCCTCGGCGGTTTTGCGGCTCATCTCTTTTCTATCGCGCACTCTAAAACCCAAATCTTGGGCGACATCAGCCACCGATGCCAAGTCTGAAACGGCAACAGCCCAGGCTCGAATACCGCTCGTATTTTTGCTAACCAATAACTCACCGAAGGTATTTTCCAGGTTTTGTTTTTTATCAGGCCCTATAATTTCCAGATAAGAACTATTCGAGAGCCCCAAAAGCGCGTTCCTCGTCCCGTTTCCGGGATGAACTCCACCATCGGTCGGAACTATACCCGTGATAGAAGCTACTTCTGCCATGCTGCTTTCTAAGTCAGGAACCGCATACATAATATGATCTATATCGAGCAATTGTCTCCCTTTCTCAAACGATAGCTTTCTCTTATTTCCCGAGAATAAAACGTTCCATCACATTTTTCGTTACCTGGTTGACGTCTTTAGTTTCCAGGCCATATGCCCAATCTGTGCAACCTGTTGTAAAGACATTGCCTTTTTTCCGTCTAAACATTCCCATGACAGCGTGCCCTTGATCAAAAAGCCCTCTGGTTTCCTCGTTATCAACACCCCCAATTCGCTCGGCCACCCAGTTCAGTTCTCCAATGTAGTTTTCATCAAGAGCATCAGGCCCGTCTTGTGTCTCCCATAGACGAGCTGGCGCGGCAGCAATTACCGAAAAATTAAGCGGTGTACCGTCCTCGCCGGTCACGCGCACACCCGACTCATCCTCTGCAAAAACACAGCCATCACATTCATAGCCCACAACAATACCCTCAGCGCCCAGACTATCGCCTTTTTTGACGTCCAAGCCCGAAAAAATCCAGTGCTCCGGATCCATCACTTGATATCCGCCATCACCACGAGGCGAGTTCTGCATTCGCGCATAACCACCTCTCGAAAAAGAGACGCCGGTCATCTGATTTTCTGGTCTACCGACTAATGGATCGGACCACATAGTGGATAAAAGCGGAGCTGAGGGTTCATCAAAATAAGGGTCTTCCTTGATCGATGTTTTGTAACTAACGAGTTTTTTGTATGAGTCTTCAAACCTCGCTTGCCAAAAAGCAGTATTCCCGGAAAAAAAAGCTGCGTTGCCCCCTTGATCCACGTAATTTTCAACGGCATCTCTCATGCCCTTCGACCAATATTCATCATGTCCGACCGAAACATAGGCAGGATATCCCTCTAAAAGCTCACCACCCGCGTCTAGATCAGAGCTCGTGGCATAACCCAAGGCTATCCCGTTTCTCTCCGCCCATCGAACAAATAAGAGTTCCCAGTTGGCCCAACCTGCGGCCATGCACCAGGTCGAGTAACCTAAATTTCTATAATCCTGTCTATCCGACCGAGACCAATCCGCTACTCGTGCAATCCGAAAACGGTGAAGATCTTCCTTGGCCAAAAAGCCTTTTGGCAAGGGCCTCTCAAATGAAGACACATGAGACCCCGTATAGAAACTCGGGCCACCCCAGTTGTTGTAAGCCGTCCAAGTGGAAGTTGATAAAACTAGAATGGCATCCAATGGCTTTTGACTGCGAACAACAAAATACGCTTCGGCAGTCTCAGATTGAACAGTCATGAAACGGACTAAATAAAATCCCGAGGGCCACTCCGATTGAATACTGAGCTCTATCCCGAGATCCCAAGCACAGCCATGTTGATTAACACCATCGATTTCACTTTTCGTGTCCGCTCGAAGTTGATCAGTGGACCATACCAGTTCGTCTTTTAAGCCTTGTCGGAATATCTCCGCTCTAACTGAGGTCTCATTTGATCGGCAAAATAGACCTATTTTGTCTTTTGCAACCCCGCTCTGAGGCCAACAGAATCCCGAAATCATGTCTAGATCTAAGCCGTTTTCAGAGAAATTTGACCATTCTCCACTATCGCTCTAAAAGCCACATCAGCAATTTCGCAGGCTCTTTCAATATCTGCGCTAGAATGGGCAGTGGAGACAAAATGATTGTGATGTCCGAGCAAATAAAGACCTCTTTGAACGCATTCATCAACCCAAGCAAAGTGCGTCTGAGTGCTAACCTCATCAATTCGATAGTAGGGCATTGCTGGAATGCCTGAGGTAACTAATTTGAACCCATTGCTCTCTGCAACGGAGCCCAAAGCCGCATTCATCTTATTACCAATATCAGTCATTAAATTGGCCGCATCAGATTCGAGCAGAACCTCTATTGTGGCTTTTGCAGCAGCCATGGGAGAGGCATTGAAAAACTGGGTTCCAGTATAAAATACCTTTTGCGCCTCCCTCTTCATTTCCTCCGTCCCCATTAAGGCCGATATCGGATAGCCGTTCGCAATCGCTTTACCGAAGCAAATTAAATCGGGTTTAAATCCAAAATGCTCATGAGAGCCACTAAGACTTATCCGAAAACCAGCTCTGACGTCGTCGAGTATCAAAACGATACCGTGCTCTCTGCAAATCCTCTCTATTGAGGGCCAATAATCTGCTGACGGCATTTCGTTATCACGAAAAACAGGATGGTCATATGGAGAAGAAATAAAGCACGCGATCTGGTCAGGATTCTCCTGAATCGCGGTTTCTACAGCCCCTAAATCGTTCCAGGGAACAGAGATGACAGATTCACGATCTGCTTCTATAGTTCCAGGCCTGCTGTCTTGCATCCATGCCGTTACACCATGGTAACCGTCATCGATCTTCAAGATCTTATCCCGACCAGTCGCCGATCTCGCGATCATTGCCGAAAGAGTCGTGGCGTCTCCACCATTTTTTCCAAACAAGGCCCAGTCCATGCCAACCACAGTGTCCACAAGCTTTTCAGCAAGTTCTACCATCACGGATCCGGCTAAGCTTACGGTGTTACCCCTTTCATATTGTTTGTGGGCCGCCTCATCAACCTTGGGATGATTATAACCGAGAATCATGGGCCCATATGCGCACATCATATCGACGTATTCATTCCCATCAATATCCCAGAACCTTGACCCACTCGCCCGAGAAAAGAAATTGGGGTTACCCTCTCTCACGGAAAAACCATAATGCCCGAAAATACCTCTTGGAATAACGGCCTTAGCACGCTCGAGCATCTTACTAGATTGGTTGACGCTATATTTTTTCAACTGGCTCTCCGAGAATATTGATCGTTAATCAAACATCGACTGTGAAGTCGTCAGTTAAACATGGCCTCTTATCATGGTCGAACAAAATTTCTCGGCCCAGAACTAATTAAGCACTCGCATCCCTTGATTCCAATTCTGCTAAGGCGTTTTTTAGAGGTTCCAGCCATGGCTCAAATTTGCGCCACTGGTCAACGCCATCTCGAAAAATCGGCTGCCTAACCTGCTCGGAACTCGGCGTCTTGACGTTTCGTTCTGTCTCATAAAACCTCAGGCACGATTCCTCAAATGGCAGGCCGCAGAAATTCAAAAGCCTTCGGACCTCTCGCTCCAAATTATCAACCACATCTTCATGGTTCACACGCAGAACAAACCCCGGCAACACCTCATCCCAATGATCCATCAATTTAATGTAATCAACATAATATTTACCGATATCTTCTAATGAGTATGAGAATTCCTGACCTTCAGCGAACAGCTGCTTAAAACCACTAAAGCAACACCCCATTGGATCTCTTCTGGCGTCAATAATCTTGGCGTTCGGCAAAATTAATTTGATCAACGCAATGTGTCTAAAATTATTGGGCATTTTGTCAATGAAATATGCTGCTCCTTGACGATGAATTTTCGTTTCCTCTATATAACCCTGACCGAAGTCGCGACATTCGGCTTCCGATATATAATTCAGCACCTCTGGGTAACCTTTCACCGGATAGTTACTCAATCGCCGAAGTTTTTGCGAGAGGGCTAAAATATTTGGTAATTCAGAAGTACCGTCAATTTGACTGTGCGAGGATAAGATTTGCTCTATCAGGGTTGACCCGGCTCTCGGAAGACCCAGAACAAAAAGTGGGTCAGGTGCATCTGCTCCCCAACCATCTCTCTGAGAAAAAAAAGCTGGATCACAAATCGATTGCATTCGACTTAATTCGTCGCGCATCGATTCGGCATCATATCGGCTTTGAATCTTTTTCAAGGAATTTCCCTTGTGATAGAAAGAAAATGCCGATGCATAGTCGCCCCTATCCTCGTAAGCTTTCCCCAACGCAAAATTTAAATAGACCCTATCCATTGGCCGAAGACGATCACCTTGCTCTTGTCGAATCATCAAATCGAGCTCGTCGTCTTCGAACCTATACGTTTTCAGATTCCCAAGAGAATAATAGGCTTCACCATGCCCGGGGGAGTTCTTTAACACAGTCCGGTAGGAATTTATTGCCTCTGCTGAATTACCCTGCGTTTTCAGAAGGTGTCCCCTCGTTGTGAGCGTCACTGCGTCATCCGGAACCTGCTCGAGAATCTGATCGAAATACTTTAGGGCGGCGTCATAGGCCCCAGTTTGCATCAACTCGATCGCACATAATGATTTAAATTGAACGTTTGACGGAGCCGTCTCCAAAAGAAGTTGAGCTTGTCTAAGAGCGCTCTCGAATTTCTGTCTCTTGCGGAGAATCATGATGTAGTCAATGCGAGCTTTAGTGTGGCCTGGCTCAAACTCCAGAGCACTTTCAAGCAAGAACTCGGCATCGTGCAGAACACCAAGCTTTGAACCGATATCGGCGAGAAGCCTCATACCTTCTACGTTCTGCGAGTTCTTCTGGAGAAAGGATCTACACAATTCTTCCGCCTTTACCAATTTGTTCTGACCAATCAGGTCTATGACAGATACGAGCGGCTTGGGGAGCTGTTTAACAAAGTCGATTTCGGATCTTATCCTGATAAGCCCATGTTCCCTTCCCATCTTCTCAAGCAGAAACTCCGTTCTCTCCAAACTCGCTAGCAATGCAGGGTTGATCTCAAGCGCTCTTTGATACGCAAAAATGGCGTCATCAGCATTACCAGCCAAGAAATGAATATGTCCTAGCTCCTGATAGGCACGAGCATGAGAGGGCGCCAAAACCAGTACTTCGTTGACGACGTATAGCGCCTTATCTAGCTGCTTTGAATACCTTAGCGCCAACACGAGGAGATATTTTAATTCCACATCGCCAGGGCTTTGGCTCAAAGCCATTTCCAAACCGGAGAGTGCCTCGGGTATTCGGCCTTCCTTGAGGTGGCCCTTAATTCGACCTAGCGCATCTATTTCGGCTTCAGTCATTGACACGTTGGGCAACCGGGTCGGCTATCGCGCGAAACGACGCCAACCCGAATTCCGACTCTAATTCAAGTCAAGAGACAACCTGACCCCAACCGTCATAGGTCTCGCATAAGAAACCCGATTTCGGTCGTATACGAAACTGCTAGACAGCTGGGCCTTCTCATTGAACACATTGTCCACATAGACTTCTGCAGACCAATTATTTCTAGCCATACCCGCAGTTAAACCAGCCAAAGTCCAGCTCTCCAACTCAGCCCGATTTATTGTAATAACATCACTGGAAGACGAAGCAGAATAGGATATGTATGGCATTACGTGCATCTCTGAACCATTACTATTCGACCATTGATATCGAGCTCTCAAATTACCTTGGAAAGATGGAGCAAATGCCAAGTTATCACCCTTTTTCAGATCTTTTGTAGGCGTGAGCACCTTCGTGATCTGAGTATCTAGCGCCGAAAACGCACCGGCCAAAGTCAATCTCTCCGTCATGTTCCAGACCACATCACCTTCAATCCCAAGTATTTCGGCGTTCGCCGCATTATCCGAGAAGAAAAGGTTCGTGATACTAGGATCAAAAATAGTCGTTTGAAGATCTTGAATCTGGACAGAGAAAACGTTTCCGTTAAACCGCATCGTATTATCGAGTAGGTTCAGCTTCCAACCCAGTTCAGAGTTGGTGACGGTATCAGGCCGAAGAGCAAATGGCACTGTATACCCATTAGGTCCCGCAGCGCCTCCCGGCCGGTTCAATAAACCTGCCCTGAAACCCTCCGACCAAGTGACGTAGAGCATCGCATCGTCATTCGGGGTATAGGCAAGCGTCACTTTCCCAATATTGCCTTCCGCTTTTGCGACATCTGGCGCCTGAAGAGCACCGACAACAGCGGCCGGTGTATCTGCATCAACGGTCGCAGCAGTGTAAGTTATGTGATTGTCGGTATTACAGCTCGAAATGTAAGTGAACTGGCCATCTCCGTCATACAAATCGCTGATGTTAGTACCGTAAGCATTTTTATCAGCTGCAGCACCAGAATTACAGAAAGATCCGTTAGCACTTCCCTCCAGATCAACCTCGATATCGTACCAACGCATCCCCACAGTCAGAGCGAATGCATCACTCATATTCCAGGTAGCTTCCCCGAAAAAACCTTGTTGGTCATCGGTTCGTCTTACATCATTACGAAATATCACGCCGGCAGGAAATGGGCCTGGATCGGAGTAATAACCTGTTGTCTGCGGGTAGTTCGTTGCCCATGCTCCAAAGGCGAGACCGTCAGCCGCAGCACCGGGGTATGTGAAGTCGTTTAGCTCCGTAAGCTCAGACCCACCAAAGAAAACTCCCCCTGTAAAGGAAACAGCGTTCTCAGCTGGTGTCGCGACTCTGAACTCATGCGACCATACCTCTAGTCCTGACGAAGAATTGACGTACATATTCGGTGCCTGACAAACCCCACTCGGATCAGCCGAACCTGGGTAAGAGACCGATCCTTCGCATATGTAGTAAGGAATGTATTGTCCGACAAACAGGTAGTCTGTGTAGTCAACCACTTGATCCGTCGTTCTATCCGTGAAGGCACCCGTGTAAAGAACGTCCAACGCACTGATTCGTCCTTCAACTGTCCAACTTATATTATCGAATTCATCCTCTAAGTTATCGTCGGAGAATCTCTGTATTTCGTAATCATCTAACGAAGGATCACCAAAAAACACACCTTCCGATTCAATTTGCTGACGCATGTAAGAACCAGAAACACTCCAGGTGTCGTTCACTTCAAACAGGGCACTAACTCTTCCGCCAGAATATGTCGTGTCGTTAGCGTCCTCTTCAACCAACGCATTTGCTTCAAGCAAGGTGACCCCTGATAAATCTGCGCCAGCCTGGAATCCCCCCCGACTGCTGGATACGGCAACGCCGTTATCTCTCACGTCCCCAGCGGATCTAAAACGTGCACTCTCGCTGACATCTCTTGTACCGGCAACCTGATCAATAAATCCGCCCTGCCTGTCAAAATAAGCCACACCTCTGACAGCCAACCGATCGCTCAAAGGTAGATTGTAAACCGCCTCAATATTCGTACTAGCCTCTCCATCTGGCGAAAAACCAGTTCCCAGATCCACGCTTCCATATGTGTCGGAAAGATCCGCCTTATTAGTAATCATCCTGACGTTCCCAGACTGGGAACTAGATCCATACAGCGTACCTTGCGGTCCAGAAAGCACTTCTATTCGATTTATGTCTGCAGCGTAAACGTCTAAGTTTCTTCCAGCCTGGGAAAGGGGTTGTTCATCTAGATAAAACGCCACGTTCGGCGCAATTCCTGCTACTCCTGCAGTCGTAAGATTAGGTGTTGTTGATGCCAAACCTCTAATATAAATGGTGTTTTGACCAGGACCGCTACCTCCGGCCGTAACTCCAGGCAACTGAACCAAATAATCTTCAAAATTTGTGATCCCTAGGTCCTTCATAGCAGACTCTGTAATCGCCTGCACGGCTACTGGCACGTCTTGTAGGGGAACCTCTCTCTTGGTTGCCGTTACGACCTGTTCTTCTATCTGTCTCGCGTCTTCGGCTACAACGCTGCCCGCTCCCATCGTAGCGATAGCAGCAACTACAGCTTCGTTCAGCTTGTTACGTTTGAATTGCAAAATTTACTCCTTTTTTCGACGGTAAATCTCCCAACTTACCGACTTCCTCTCCTAAGAAGTGCATTACCGTAGCATGTATTACACACTAAAACGACCTGGCAGCCGGTTTTCACGCGATTGGCTGAAAAAAAACTATAAATTTCATTACTTTATAGCGCCACTCGATAGTTTGATTTGATCACAAACGATGGTCGCCAATGACAATATTTTTCGAAACGGCCTGTTTTTTGGCTCTTACTTTGTTTAGTTTCCATTCAGTAGACACTCTGGCGAGGATTCATAAGTTGGATCAATTCGAACACGGCAAGCAATTTCTATCCGATAGCGACCCAATTATGCGAGACCTCATTGAGTCCCACGTGATAGACAAAATGCCAGTCAGAAAAGACAGTCTGGGAGGGCTTGCCCAAATCATTATTAACCAACAGCTTTCCAACAAAGCAGCCGCAACTATTTTCCATAGATTCAAGATCCTCTTCCAAGGTCAAATCACCTCGCGAAAGATCCTTGCACTATCGGACTCGGATTTTACAGCCGCGGGCATTTCCCGACCCAAAGCACGTTACATTCGTGCCCTTGCTGAAAGATTAGCCGCAGAACCAAAATTTCTGCAAAAAGTTCGAGCAGCGGATGATCAATCCGCGACACAGCTAATGACCTCAATAAAAGGTATCGGACCATGGACTGCACAGATCTTTCTGATGTTCAACCTAGGCCGACTGGATATATTCCCCATCGGAGACCTAATACTTAACCGCGCCATTAGAACTCTTTACGAAGCACAACCCGGCGAGGAGGCATCCGTCGCAGAGAGATGGACTCCTTTTAGAAGTATCGCAAGCATGCATCTCTGGCGGTGGACGGACGACAGCTGAGGATACTGCGGAAGACCAGACTAGACGTTGTTGGGAGCAGCAGATACAGATCTAACAGATTGCTTATTATATTGATATGATTCCGCTGTTCCGAAGCTAATCATAAAGCCACAACAGGTTCTTATCGGGGAGGCGAGAGATGTACTATTTGTTATCAGTATTGAAGTGGGTTTTCTATCTTTTCATGGGTCTCTTCGCCCTAATAGGACTTGCGGTATTGCTCGTTGGTCTTTTTGGAACTAAAACGGGTTTAGTGATCGGCATGGGGCTATCGATCCTGCTTCTGGGAGCTTTTTGTTATGGGGTTGCGTTCTTTCTAAATCGTTTTTCAAAGCGACTTAATACGCCAAAAACTGAGGCTGCAGAAGTATCTGAGGGTTCAGAGTCGGCCAGTAACAATGACACCACTCCGAGTGCAGGAGCCGCGGAAGCAAATTCTCCAAACTAACCTTCTAGGTATCTGGCCCGCCATTCACTCGCTAATGCAGCATCAGGTGCAACCACGGACCCATCTTGTAAAACATCGATGGGATCCCGACCATCTACTCCAATTCCAAACTGGTGATACCCCATAAGCCGTTGCATTTTTTTTGGAAGGCTTTTAACGATTTCTCGTGGGACTGAAATTAGCTGAGACTCCTGTGGTCGCAAATAACTTACCTGATGACTGATAAATAGGCCCATTCGCTCTTGATTAGTAGTTACATTTGCTCCACCAGCATGCCATGTTCCACCCTCCCAAAAAAGCGCACTTCCTGAGCCCATTTCGACTTGAATTGTCTCCCGAGCCTGATCCACCGGCTCAACCAACTTGTGACTGCCTGGCACAATATGAGTAGCACCGTTTTCCTTGGTAAATGGATCAAAAGCGATTAGAACATTGCAGAGAAAGGATGGATGAGGCCTAGGTATTGGCCACAATCCATCATCCTGATGCAGAAACTGTTTAGTCTCTCCAGGCAACGTGTTGAACAGTGTCGTTATATTTACTTGATTGAGCTTTCCGATTACTCCCGCAACAATTGCTCTCAACCGTTGATCGAGAAAGACTGAATCCACAGCTCTCGTTTTAGCTAATAGGTTATGTGCCCTCCAAGTTCTGCCCGATTGAGTACCAATAGCTCTCATTTCAGTTATTGGCACCTCTGTATTGAAAGCATCACGAATGCTCTTTAACAAATAGGGATCCAGAAAATTCTCTGCTACCGAATACCCTTGCTCCCGAATATTATCGACGATCGGTCCAATTGAAAGGCCTTCCACCACCACATCGGTTTGATCAACAGGCTCGTAGGGATTCATAGATCTCTCCTCACTCTAGACTTTCCAGCCATTCTTCTATGAAACTATTCACCTCTTCGGGCTTCTCTTGAGCCATCCAGTGCCCCGAATCAA
>CAJXCK010000068.1 GCA_913051785.1 uncultured Gammaproteobacteria bacterium | reverse complement strand
GCGACCAATACAATCGCCTCTTCTCGCTCGATCTGACAAAGCTCGATCGCTATGTCAGGGCCAATACCTGCTGGTTCTCCAGGAGTTATAGCTAACACTAGTGAGCTTCTTCAAATCCTAATTTCTACGTAGGCTTCATCACGAATTTCCTTCAACCACTCCTGACGTTCCTCTTCGAATCTTCGCTTAAACAGAATATCAATGGCCATTTCTCTTCTAGCTTCATCACTAATATTTTGAACCCTTCTATCGTCGACTCTTAGCACGTGCCAGCCAAACGGAGATAAAAAAGGCTCACTCAGTTGACCGGTCTCCGTCCTACCCATTACTTCCGAAAATTCTGGTACGAATTGTCCCTCTTCAGACCAACCCAGGCTGCCGCCGTTTAAGGCTGTACCCGGATCGTCCGAGTATTGTTTCGCTAATGCCGCGAATTCGCTTCCCTGCAACAGCTGTCGATAAATGCTTTCACTCAAATCACGAGACTCTTTATCGGATCTTATCTCTGAGGGTTTAATCAGGATATGGCTGACCAAGGTTTGGCTGAGCTCTTGCATGCCGGCTCCCCTTCTTTCAATCAACTTAATGATGTGGACGGCGCTTCCGCTAACTATAGGATCCGATATATCTCCGATCTCCATCTCAAGAGCTATTTCTGCAAATAAACTCGGTATTTCTCCTGCTCTGCGCCAACCCAAACTGCCGCCATCCAGCGCGGTGCTACTTGAGGATTTCGCGGCAGCTATCTTTCCAAAATCCTCTCCCCCCCTTAGCTGTTCAACGAGATTATCTGCTTGACCTATCAAACGCTCTTTGTCTGTTTCCGAGGGGTTGTCTGTCAAATCAAGTCTTATGTGTCCAAGACTATATTCATCCGAAAAAAAATCTTTGTAAAACGGCGAGTTCAACAGCCCAGAAATATCTTGGTCTGAGATGCTGATCCTTTGGTTAATCATCCCGCGCTGCAATCTTGATAATGTCATCTCCAGACGAATGTCCTCTCGAAACTTTCGATAGCTCGTTCCCTGAGTCTCTAAACCCACCACAAATTCTTCTACCGTCTGGCCGTTGCTTTCCGCGAATTGTTGCACCGCTTGCGATAAAGTTTGGTCGTCAATAACAACACCCCTATTGTTCGCCTCTTGCAGTTGGATATTCTCAATGATCAATCGATCAAGAACCTGTCCGACAAACACATCTCGCTCTGGCATAGGCACTTTATTCTGGATCATAGACTCCCTAACCAGGTTTATGCGCTCCAGGAGCTCACTTGCCAGAACCACGTCTTCGTCAACCACAGCTACAATTCCATCGAGCTTTATGTATTCGGAGAAAGCCTTTGAAGGAAGTAACGATGCGACAAGTAACAAAATCCCTAAAGAGCAGTTTTGTAGTTTTTTATTTAGCATTTTTTAATCAACCCAACACAACGAACCAACATATTTGTAGTTGCATTATCTTACAGACCGATAACCTCTAACAGTACTGCTTAACAGATCATCTATGCGACTTCCGATACGCCCGATTCCGTTCAACGTAAACTCGAGAGAAAAGCCATTCTCGTTTCTCATCTGATCAACTAGGCCATCAGCCTGAAAATCAAAAGGAACGAAGGTATATTCTTTGATCGCTTGCTTAGCGAGAAATCGCAGTCTAAAGCAACAATCTTGATATTCTAACCCTAAGAAGCCTTCAGATAGCCTGAAACGATCAAAATCAAAATTTATCGCGAAAAAAGGCCTAAAGCCGCGGCTGACCTCGAACATTCCATTAAATTCCAATTGCTCGATATCCCTAGAAGAGAACCCAGATAATCTGTTTCCCTTTCTATAAGCAAGCGAAAACAAACCCCCTTGGCCGTTACGATGCTCTAGTCCAAAACGGGTCTGACTGACGGATTCACGCTTACCTCCGGATAAGCGAGTCACCTCAAAACCCGTATTACTCCCAAAATTCCATCGTAGTGAGCTTCCATAAAGTCGTTTAGCCCAATAGGACAAAGGCAGCGTCGACAATTGAGAGTACATTTCCTCCCGCCTAAACCGCTCTTTCATGCCGACTGAGAATTCGATCTTTTTTTTGCCTGTCTGGAGGTTATAGATCCGACTCGAAAGACCTAGCGTCAACCAATCGGTTGACTCGCGCCTATCACGACCAACCAGCTCGTCATCCCTCCATAAGCTCTCAATCGTCAAAGGTAGCAGAGCTGTGTCTAACAAGAGGGTGGAATCCTTATTTGGGCCAGATCGACGGAAGTACTTGACTCGTGGCTCCAAGGTCTGCGCGAAGTTGTAACCAGTCAACGTAATAGGCTTTTGAAATCGATAAGCCATGTCAGTGCTAATAAAAAACTTTTGACTCCGCTGGGAGAACTTTTGCAGTTCAGTCGAGTTCCCTGAGTGCTGATAAAAGTCATCATAAGCTACAGCATCGATTCCCATAGCCACCTTGATTCTTTTGTGGGCTTTAATATCGCTCCAATCAAGTCGAGGCTGCAGAAACCATCTTTTTCCACTATTTCCATGACTAGTCTCGACCATATCTAGCGATCCAACATAAAACGGGTTCAGCTCGTACTTCTTTTTTCTAAAGTGTGCAATTTCCGAGCGAAAACCTAGTGAGACGCCAGGCACAATTTGATTACTGTAGCTTAGCTCGAGCTGAGGACTTCGGATGAAACCGGGCTGAGAGAGGTAATTACTTCTATCGAAACCCTGATATAGAAGCCGAACATTAAGCCCGCCTTCTTGAAAACCAACGTCGATTATCTGAGTGGCGTCCAAAGGATTATTCCCCTCAAACGGCTGGTTTCTATTGATCGAGAAATCCGACCCAAAGTGTCTAAAATAGTCGTAGTCGCTAGATGAACGATAGTCAATAAGCGTGCTGATTGGTCCATACGCACCTCGCAAATAAACATCCGCCATCCATCGCGTTACCGGCTCGAAGCTTATCAAGCTTGAGTTGTTTGAAAATTCATCAAAATCTTGGCGACCCATAAATCCGTTATAGATTCTGTCCTTCGGAATCCAGTCCAACGCGATATCCAAGTCAGTATCCTGCGTCATTAAGTCGATGCCTGCACCTAAACCAAGCCCTCTTTTTCCTAAGTGCCTAGGAACCAGATAACCATCAAATCCATCACGAATTTGTTTCTTAAAAGGTATTGCCAACGAAATCCCTACCTCATCTTCATACCCGATATCAGGAAACATAAACCCCTCCTCGATTTCATCAGTATTGGCGGTTGAGAGGTTCGAGGGTATTTTGACGTAAGGGAGGTACATAACCGGGAAATCCTTAATTCTGAGATTCATGCCGCGTATTGCCAAAGCGTTTTCCTCAACGTCAATCTTGATCTGTTTCGAGTGCACGGCCCAACCGTTATCACCAGGACCGCAAGCGGTTAGTCGAGCATTTTCTAAGTAAAGCGTGCCCTTTCCATTCACTTGAATCCGATCAGCAGTCGCACGAATGCCTGATGATACGTTCACGTATTGTGCTCTTTGCAAGGTCCCTTTTTTTGTAGCTAGATTAAGGTCGCCTGACTCCCCTAGCAGAAGAGATTCGGATGACTGGATTAATGCTCCCCTCCCAAACTCTAGCAATCGAGATCGATCTAACTTGGCCAGAGGCGCAAACACAGAAAGATTGGTATCGAAAATTTTAACGTTCCCAATCAAAGAAAGTCCGGCTTCAACACTGCCGCTCATGGTCTCGGCCTCTATCGAAATCTCATCTCGAGACGATTCGGCGAGAAATGGCGCCCGATAAGTGGCCCCGCATCTGCCCGTATCAGCGCCAGGCGCAAGGAAGGTCGCCAGACTTTCATCCACATTAAACAGCTCCCACAAAAGAGCGTCGCCCTCGAGGTCGGCGTAGATAGCAGATCCTGGCAAAAGGAGCAGGAAAACGAAGCGAGGCAAAAACCTCAACCGAATTCTCACTTACTTATTTGGCGAAATCAGAAGCATGTGCATTAGTTTAGTCCGGATGCAACAATCAACGTAACTATTATGGACTTGTCAGAGGCGAAGATTGAAACCTATTGACGATAATTCTGAACTTTTATCCTGGTGTCGAGATGTCCTATCAGGTGATTTTAACAGACAAACGCTGCCACTTGAGGCCAGCAATAGGGAATTTTCACGATTGCAAAGAAAGAGTGATGGCCACTCGGTAATCTTGATGGTCAGTCCACCCGAACTAGAGAATAACCGTCAGTTTGTTCACTTATCGCAAGTGTTCTCTCGAGGCAATATACCAGTTCCTCAGGTAATCAAATCCAATTTTCAAAAAGGCTGGTTCTTAGTAGACGATCTTGGTGAAAAATATGTTCTTTCATTTTATGACGACGCAAATAGGTCCAATACTCTTTTAAAAGCGGTCGATCTGATCTTGCAAATACAACAAATCAAAGACCCTGAAATCGAGCCATACTCGAGAGACAGACTCTCTATGGAATTTGACTTATTCGGCGACTGGTTCCTGGCTAAATGGTTAGGGGATCCTGGGCAAAAACTTTACAGCCTCTACCAAAAAGAGATTAGAGATGCGAAAGATTACTTGCTCAATGCTATGACAAATCAGCCCGTTTCTTGTATCCACAGAGATTTCCATTGCAAAAATCTTCTAGTGAGAAATGACTCTATCGGGATTATTGACTTCCAAGACGCTCTCTATGGACCGCATCTCTATGATCTCGCCTCACTTCTTCATGACTGTTATTACAAACATAGTGATACCGACATCGAGCGTTGTCTCCAATACTATTTAAAAAATTCTGATTTCTCTGAGGGAAGCAACTTCATCACTGCCTATCAGAACTTAAATTGCACCGGCATTCAGAGACAGTTGAAAGCGCTCGGTATTTTTGCGCGATTGTCCTTGAGAGACAGAAAAAATACTCACTTAAGTTTTATACCTTTAGTTCTCGATAGCCTAATCCACAACAGCGGGAAAGTATCACCAATCCAAACATTACAAAGTCTCTTCATAGAACTGAAATTGCTTGTTCAAAATAAGGTAGAGCCTCAATGAGGGGAATGATCCTTGCAGCTGGGTTGGGCACCCGACTGGCACCGCTGACAGATAAAACGCCCAAGCCGCTGATTGAAGTTGGAGGTGAGCCTTTAATAGTTCGACAGATCCTACAACTCAAAGAAGGCGGAGTTAGCGATATTATTATCAATCTGCATCACCTAGGCGAGATGATCTTTAATAGAGTCGGTAATGGGGGTGAATACGGAGTTCAAATCCAATACACCTGGGAGAAATCCCTGCTAGAGACGGGTGGGGGGATAAAAAATGCCCTCCCACTTCTCGGCAAAGAACCTTTTATCATCCTAAACGGAGACATCTATAGTGACTTTTCCTTTACTGACCTTCCAAACACTTTAAAGCCCGATTCACTTGGCCATCTAGTTTTGAGAGAACCCACAACTGGCGAACAAACAGGAGATTTTATAGTTTCGGGTTCGAAAATAATTGGTCGAGGGGACCAACTAACCTACTGCGGCATAGGCTTAATTTCACCAAGTCTTTTTATAAATTCTCCCAGGGGCGCTTTCTCTCTTCGTGAGTTGTTCTTCGAAGCGCTCGCTAGGAGAGCCCTCGAATATCAAAAATTTGAAGGAGCGTGGGAGGATATAGGCACGCTCGAAGCATTGGAACGCGCTTTGAAAAGAGGCTAGACCGCTATCCGCTTACTTCGGTATTCAGTATCATTCCCCCATGAGCACATGGATATCACCATCAATTCTGGCCGCTGACTTTTCACGTTTAGGTCAAGAGGTTGAGGATGTTCTCAATGCAGGCGCCGACTCGATACACTTTGATGTGATGGACAACCATTACGTACCAAACCTTACTATTGGCCCACCAGTGCTATCCGCGCTGCGACAATTCGGCATTTCTGCACCGATCGACGCCCACCTTATGGTTTCACCAGCCGATAGACTGATAGGGGACTTCATAGAAGCTGGAGCAGATTACGTTTCGATTCACCCTGGCACGACTGAAAATCTCGAGGCCAGCTTACTCAGAATAAAATCAGAAGGCGCAAAGGCTGGCATCGTTTTCAACCCGGATGAGGAATTGGATCTACCGGACTCATTAACCGAGATTGTAGACTTAATCCTCATTATGTCGGTCTACCCAGGATTTGGAGGCCAATCATTCATTGACACTAGTCTTGACAAGGTAGAGGCCGCGAGAACGGTTATCAATCGTTGTGAAAGGCCTATTCGGCTGCAAGTAGACGGAGGAATCAAATCAAGCAACATTGGCGAGGCAGCCAAAGCTGGAGCAGATACCTTTGTGGCAGGCACGGCAATATTCGGCACTTCAGACTACGCAGCCACAATAAAAGAGTTGAAACAAAAGGTTGCTGAAGCCAACGATGCCTGACGAATCGGTACCTCATTTTGAAGGATACCTGTTTGACCTGGATGGAACGCTCGTCGATACAGCTCCCGACCTGGGACTCGCACTTAACGAAGCGCTAAATCAAAATGGCTTTCCGATCATTTCAGATGAAATCGTTCGAGACTGCGTTGGACGAGGAGCGAGAGCAATGCTCAAACAAGCGATTGCCCACATCCAGAGGAATCTGGCTGATGAAAAGTTTGAAGAGACGCTATCGCTCTTTCTCGATTCTTACAAAAAAAACCTAGTGATAAATAGCACTCCCTACGATGGAGTCTCAGAAACGCTGAAGATACTCTTAAATTCAGGCGCCTTTCTGGCTGTCGTGACTAACAAGCTCACTGAATTCACATTACCCATTCTAAAAAAACTCGATCTTCTTCAGTATTTTCAGACCGTAGTATGTGGCGACACAGCAAGCGAGCCAAAACCGTCGGCAGCTCCATTGCTTATGGCCTTGAAAGATCACAAGATCAAAAAACATAAACTTCTCATGGTTGGGGACTCAGAGACTGATATCTTGGCTGCAAAGAACGCCGGAATAAGAAGCGCGTTCTTCAAATACGGCTATAATGGAGGCAAGCGAGAAGACGAGTTACAACCCGATTACGTCATAAGTAGGCTGGATTCACTGATTCAGACTAAAGCTTGAGGCCCCGATCATTTAGGAAAGTGCCCTTGGAAACTCGTAATATCTGTCGGTTTCAAAACACGACTAGAACCGAGCTAGTAAGTAGTCAAAGCTGAATTTTAAAAAAGACAAATGTCAAAAAAGGTTCATAAGAAAATCCCGGTCATAAGAGAGGCGCTAGCCGATCTGGATACGCCATTGTCTGTCTATCTCAAGTTGGCGAACGAACCATTTACGTATTTGCTTGAGTCGGCTCAAGTTGGCAGCGAAGACGGAGGGAAGTGGGACAGATATTCAATTATTGGAATGCGATGCCCTACGAGAATCCGTGTCGTAGGAACTCAAATCG
The DNA here is from genome assembly GCA_913051785.1 of uncultured Gammaproteobacteria bacterium. Lineage (GTDB taxonomy): Bacteria > Pseudomonadota > Gammaproteobacteria > Pseudomonadales > Azotimanducaceae > UBA4421. Next base: position 6,781 of record CAJXCK010000068.1, on the reverse strand, counting down.
ATGTTTTCAATGATGATCAAATCGTGGAGTCCCTTTCTACATCCAACCCACTTTCTTTTATTGAAGAATTTCAAACTAGGTATCAGGTGGCGGATTGCGATCAAGACATTCGCTTCATAGGTGGGTTGGTAGGTTACTTTGGCTACGATACCGTTCGATATGTCGAACCAAAACTCCTATCGAGCTGTCCAAAGGACACCTTAAATACTCCGGATATTTTCCTGATGGTCAGCGAAGACATCATTGTCTTTGATAACTTAAAGGGCCGAATGAAATTAGTTTCTTTAGCCAATCAAGATGACCCTGATTCTATCGCAAGAACGTCGACCATCCTCGATACAAGAGTCGAGAAGCTTGAAAAGATCTCGACGCCGGACCTTCAAAGTAGGGAATATAAGCCCTTGTCGGAGTCGGACTTCTCTTCCGAATATGGCGAAAAAGCCTTCAAAGAAGATGTAGAGAAAATCAAGGAATACACGAGGACAGGGGATATCATGCAGGTAGTTCTGTCACAACGAATGTCGGTGCCTTTTGATTGTCCTCCTATTAATCTCTATCGATCACTAAGGAATCTCAACCCCTCTCCATATATGTACTTTATGGACATGGGAGATTTTCAAATCGTGAGCTCCTCCCCTGAGATACTTGCGAGGCTTGAGAAAGGCAAGATTACTAATCGACCTCTAGCTGGAACAAGACGAAGAGGTCATGACCCTGACGAAGACATCAGGCTCGAGGTAGAGTTGAAGAACGATCCTAAGGAGCTAGCCGAGCACCTCATGCTGATCGACCTAGGACGAAACGATGTGGGAAAGGTTTCAAGAGCTGGCAGCGTTTGTGTCACAGAAAAATTCGTTATTGAACGTTACTCCCATGTTATGCACCTATCCTCGAACATAGAGGGAGACATCCTTCCAGAGAAAAACGCACTTGATTTACTGCGGGCTACACTACCGGTTGGAACTCTATCTGGCGCTCCTAAAGTGAGAGCGATGGAAATTATCGACGAGTTGGAACCAATAAAACGTGGCATCTACGGCGGAGCGGTAGGATATATCTCGTGGAACGGAAATATGGACACCGCCATAGCGATCAGGACTGCCGTTATAAAGAACAAAACTCTGTATATCCAATCAGGCGGAGGGATCGTTCACGATTCTGTGCCGGATCTAGAATGGAAAGAGAGCCTTAATAAAGGCAGAGCGATATTTCGAGCCGCAGCAATGGCCGCTACTAATTTCGAGATAGGTTCGTTGTATGAGCCCAAGGAAAAACGAGATTAACCAGTGGTTTTAGTCATAGATAATTACGATTCATTTACCTATAACCTTGTTCAGTATCTTCTCGAACTCGGAGAAGAGGTAATAGTGCATCGAAATGACGAGATCTCGCTCGATCGTATCCGCGAAGCAGATCCGCAACAGATCGTTATCTCGCCAGGCCCCTGCACTCCGAACGAAGCAGGGATTTCCGTCGATTGCATAAAAGAATTCGGTACATCCACCCCAATTCTAGGCGTTTGTCTCGGGCATCAGAGTATAGCTCAAGCCTTTGGAGGCAAGATCGTGAGAGCCAATCAAGTAATGCATGGGAAAACCTCCAGCATTAAGCACGATTCGAGAGGTGTCTTTGCTAATTTAGAGGGCAGCTTTATCGCGACAAGATACCACTCTCTTGTAGTTGAAGAGGAGTCTCTACCCGACTGTTTAGAGGTGTCTGCTTGGTCAAATGACGAAGGATCTTCAAAAGAGATCATGGCAGTAAGACATCGAGAGCTTTTTGTTGAGGGGGTTCAGTTTCACCCTGAGTCCATTCTCAGCGAGCATGGCTATAAGATCCTTAAAAATTTCCTTGATCTTAGTCAGTCAGAACGAAAGGATGAAAAGTAAAATGGATATCTCCTCCGCCCTAGAAAAAATAATCTCAAGAGAAAATTTAAGCATTGAGCAAACCCGAGATTTATTTCTACGCATTATGTCTGGCCACGCCACCGAAGCCCAAATTGCAGCTATTTTGATCGCGCTCCGAGTCAAGGGCGAATGTCCTGAGGAACTAGCCGGTGCGGCTCTGGTCATGAGGGAATTGTCGACTAAAGTAGAAGTCGACTTGCCAAATTTAATAGACACTTGTGGCACCGGTGGAAGTGGCAGCAAGTTATTCAACATTTCAACGGCTTCAACTTTCGTATGTGCAGGCGCGGGAGCACATATCGCGAAGCACGGCAATCGAAAAATGACAAGTAGCTGTGGGAGCGCGGATGTACTTGAAGCAGCGGGTGTAAACCTAAATTTGAACGCGGAACAGATAGCTTCATGCATTAAAACAGCAGGAGTAGGCTTTCTGTTTGCCCCCCAACATCACGCCGCGATGAAATATGCTGGGCCGGTTCGACAACAACTCGGCATTCGAACAATGATGAATGTACTAGGACCGATGACGAATCCAGCTGGAGCAGATAGACAAGTGATTGGAGTCTTCTCTCAAGCTTGGCAAAAGAAAATAGCTGAAGTGATGAAACTTCTAGATGCGGCTCATGTACTCGTAATTCATAGCGGCGGCCTTGATGAAATGCGATTAGATCAGCACACCCATGTCGTTGAGCTAAAAGAGGGTGTGATCTCAGAGTACCAACTCAATCCGAATGAACTAGTTGAAAATATAAAAACCAATGAAATCGAAAAGCTAGAGGCTACTGACACTGAGTCGAGCCTCAAGCTCCTCGAGCAAAGCATCACTGAACCGCATTCTATAGCCGCGAAAATCGTTGCGCTCAACGCGGGACTGGGCATCTATGTCTCTGGATTAGAGGAAGATATAAAAAGCGGCGTGCAGAGAGCCCTTGAATCTATATCCTCGGGCAAGGCAAAAGATAGCTTTGACCTGCTCATCGAGCATTCCCAAGGCTATGCCGACTAATTCAGGCGAGAACAATGTCGGATATCCTCAAAAAAATCATAAGTGTCAAACATGAGGAGGTAATTGATCGCAAACGGCGTTTACCTCTTGAGCAGTTGATATCGGCCATTGAAGGCATGCCAAAATCTCAAGATTTTCAACTGGCTCTGAAGAAAAAAAACGATGCGTCACTTCCCGGGGTAATCGCAGAGATAAAAAAGGCGTCACCGAGTAAAGGGATTATTCGCGAGCATTTCGACCCAGGGCAGATTGCACAGGAGTACGAAGCAGCAGGCGCGTCATGTATTTCCGTCCTCACCGACAAGAATTTTTTCCAGGGAGACGAGACTGACCTAGAGCGAGTGAAATCTGCGAGCTCACTCCCTGTAATACGAAAGGATTTCATTATTGATGAATATCAGGTCTTTGAGACAAAAGGAATTGGTGCGGATTGCCTCCTGTTAATTTGTTCCGCTTTAGAGCTGTCTCATCTCGCAGAGCTTAAAGACTTAGCAGAGGAACAGGGCCTCGACGTGTTGATCGAAGTTCACAACGAAACTGAAATGGAGCAGGCTCTAACTCTTAAACCCAATCTGATAGGAATAAACAACAGAGATCTCTCAAACTTCACGACCTCCCTAGACACAACAATACGTTTGAAAGATCTAGTGCCCAAAGAAACGGTTCTAATAACAGAAAGCGGAATTCACACCAGGGCCGACGTCGAGAGGATGCTTTCGAACGAGGTTTACTGTTTCCTCATCGGTGAGGCCTTTATGAAAGAGGCGAGCCCTGGCGCAGCCCTGATTAATTTATTTCCGCCAAGCGCTAACTAAAAATTTGAACAGCAGGCTTTTCGCTCATACTCGATAGGTCGTTTCCGTCATTATCTTGGACAAAAGGCTCATCCCTTTTTTCACGAACTCTGGGAATTCTTGTCCTCCCATCTCTATCGCGTGATCGCCATGTTTTGCTTCGTCTTCAACCATCTGCCCTAGAATCGCACGACTTTTTAAATCTTCTTCTGGTATTCGATCCAAATGGTCCTCTAAGTGTTTCACAACCTGTGCTTCAGTCGCTTCGACAAAGCCTAAACTCAACGTGTCGCCAAATTTTCCAGCCAGTGCACCAACTGCAAAGGAGCTCAAATAGAAAAAAGGATTTAGAACACTCGGTGCTGCGCTCAATTGATCTAAACGCTCATAGCACCATGCCAAGTGATCTTGTTCCTCCTCGGCTGCCTTTATCAACGACTCCCTAATTTCTTGTTTCTCTGCCACAAACGCTTGGCCGTCGTAAAGTGCTTGTGCGCATACTTCACCAGTGTGATTTACCCTCATCAATCCAGCGATGTCTCTTCGGTCCTCCTCTGACAATTCAATCTCTTCGAGGTCCACCCCCGGAGAAGGTCGCCTCGCTTTCTGCGTGTTGAATATAGTCTTTAAAAACATGTCTACGCCCAGAATCAGTTTCTCTGTCACGTCATAGGTCTTACTCATTGTCACCGCCTCGTAACCGCTTTGTGGCCAATATCTTTTCTGAAAAACATTCCGTCCCAATCTAACAGATCAATCCTCTCATATGCCTTCGTTCTGGCCTCCATAATATCCTCACCCAAGCTCGCCACACATAAAACTCTTCCTCCATTTGTGACGACTTTTTTATCTTTAACCGCCGTCCCGGCATGGAAAACTTTCGTGTTAGTCACTTGATTAGATAATCCAGAAATTGGGTGCCCCTTTTCATATTGATCGGGATATCCATTAGCAGCCAACACGACCCCTAGCGAGGTTTTTTGATCAAAACTCAGTTCATAACCCTCCAGTTTCCCCGACAGTGCTCGTTCACAAACTTCGAGAAAATCCGAATCCAATCTCATCATAATTGCCTGAGCTTCAGGATCTCCGAATCGACAGTTGTACTCAATTACCCTCGCCTGGCCGAGAGAATCGATCATTAGTCCGGCATAAAGAAATCCAACAAAAGGAGCTCCTTCCGCAGCCATGCCATCAACAGTCGGCTTGATGATATTCGTCATCACTGCTTGATGAATCTCCGGGGTTACCACCGGCGCAGGAGAGTAAGCTCCCATACCTCCCGTGTTCGGACCCAGATCTCCTTCATCTCGAGCTTTGTGATCTTGTGAAGAGGCAAACGGAATAGCAGTTTTGCCATCACAAATACAAATAAAGCTGGCCTCCTCACCTTCTAGAAATTCCTCAATCACGACCGTTTGACCAGCCTCACCGACCCGGCCCTCCGACATAATCTGTTCTAACGCCAGCATCGCCTGGTCTTCGGAAAGCGCAACTACCACACCCTTGCCGGCCGCCAACCCATCGGCCTTTATAACAATGGGCGCCCCTTGTGTTCGCACATACTCTTTCGCATCGGCTAAATCAGAAAAAATCTGATAACGCCCCGTTGGAATATTAAATCGCTGCATAAATTCTTTGGCAAAACCTTTCGACCCTTCTAACTTCGAAGCTGTTTTTGTTGGACCAAGACAATGCAGTCCCGCTTCTCGGAACCGATCAACAATACCCATATCCAGCGGACCTTCTGGCCCTATAACAGTAATGCCGATGCCTTCCTGCCCTGCAAAATTGACAAGACCCTCCACGTCGGTCGATCCTATTTCTATATTCTTAACACCCTGCTCTAACGCTGAGCCCGCGTTTCCGGGTGCGACGAATACTGTTTCTACCCTTTCAGACTGAGCAAACTTCCATGCCAATGCATGTTCCCGCCCTCCACTTCCAACAACTAACACTTTCATCAATAAACCTTAGTGGCGGAAATGACGCGTGCCTGTGAACACCATCGCCAAACCATGTTCATCCGCTGCTTCGATAACCTCCTGATCTCTTACCGAACCCCCAGGTTGTATAACCGCGTCTATACCAGCCGTTGCAGCAGCATCAATTCCATCCCTAAAAGGGAAAAACGCATCGGACGCCATAACAGCACCAGAGGGATCCAAGCCTTCTTCAGCGGCCTTCATCGAAGCAATTTTTGCACTAATGACCCTACTCATTTGACCAGCGCCTACCCCAACGGTGCAGCAGTCTTTTGCATAGACGATAGCATTTGACTTAGTGTGCCAACATACTTTCCATGCGAACTCCAGGTCTCTTAACTCAGAGTCCGAAGGGCGCCGCTTGGTAACCACCTTAAAATCCTCATCACTCCAGATGAGATCATCTGCATCTTGTATCAACATGCCTCCAGCGACCCGTTTCGACTCTAAGTGCAAACGATCAGGACCGGCAGCCCCGCTTACCAACAAGCGAACATTTTTTTTCGCTCGCAAAGTTTCAAGGACGTCGTTCGATACATCGGGAGCAATAATGACTTCAACAAACTGATTGTTTGTTATCTCGCTAATCGTTTTAGCATCTACCTTTCTATTGAATGCAATCACGCCACCAAAAGCCGAGGTTGGGTCAGTTCTTACGGCCTTCTGATAAGCTGCAACGGGACTGTCTGAGGTAGCAACGCCACACGGGTTACCGTGCTTTACAATTACACAGGCTGGCTCTTTGAAAAGCTTCACGCACTCCAAGGCAGCATCTGAGTCTGCAATGTTATTGAAGGAGAGTTCTTTGCCATGAAGTTGCTTGCACCCCGCTATTAGACCGGAAAGATCCTGCGGATCATAAAACCCAGTTCTCGATCTGTAAAAAGCTGCTTTCTGGTGCGGGTTCTCCCCATACCTCAAATCCTGCTGCTTCTCCGCAACCAAAATAATCTTTTCTGGGAAACGCTCGTCTTTGGCAAAATAGCCTGCGATCATCGCATCATAATGCGCGGTGTGTTGAAACGCTTTCTTCGCAAACTCCCTTCGAAGATCAAAATCAATCGAGGCCTTTTGCACCCCTTCAAT